>LOES01000071.1 GCA_001515955.1 Clostridia bacterium BRH_c25
CTCACTTTTGAAGAACTTCGCGAAGTCGTACGCACAAATAAACTGGATTATCCAATCATCAGCAAGGGTCAAGACGAGTACAAATTATATGAAAAACTAACTCCCCCACGGGTTATCACGTCTGATGGTGAAATCATTGCTGGTGAGTACAAACGAGAGAATCTTCCAGCGGGCGCTATTGCAGGTCTGCCTGTCTCTTCCGGAGTTATAGAGGGACGGGCACGTGTCATCTTAAACATGGAAGATGCTGATCCGGAAGATGGAGATATATTAGTCACCTCCTTTACCGACCCTAGCTGGACACCATTGTTTGTATCCATAAAAGGCCTGGTCACCGAAGTTGGTGGACTGATGACCCATGGAGCAGTTATCGCACGTGAATATGGCTTACCAGCAGTTATCGGAGTAGAAAATGCTACCAAGCTGATCAAAGACGCACAGAGAATCCGGGTGAATGGAACAGAAGGGTATGTAGAAATCCTATAGTGGGGAAGATGTTGTCTTCCTCCTGGGGAGCTAAATAAAAGATGAAAGCTAGGAAGGCGGCCCAATCAGGGTCGCTTTCTCAGAAGGAAAAAAGTAATTACATGAGATAAATTCATAATGTTGTCAAATATACTTTGCCGGAAGATGATAACCATATTTTCGCTTCTAAGCGCTGGAGTAAGTCCACGGCATCCAGATGGCGGGATAATAAGCCACGTTTAACTTTTTACACTAAAACGTTTGAAATTAAAAAAACATTCCGCCAAGGCTCCACCGGGTTCAAACGGCATCTTTTTTGTATCCTCAAGGCATACAGAAAGTGTCGTGAGGATCGAGAGGGTGAAAGGCTGATGAATAGAGGGTTGCAGGTCATTTGCCTAGAGGGCGATACTGTGTAACCCTTGAAACGATAAAAAAGATAATTTCTTAAAGTAAGCTTTATCCTAGCAATTCAAGACACACTGAATAAATAGAAAATTTGATTTTGGCAAAACTAAGACCAATAGTATTTGTTCCGTTTCAGAACTAATACTAATATAATATGATTGACAAAAGAAAAAAGTTCTATATAGTAAATATAGATAGGAGTGATGGATATGTTTAATACCATAGGTGATAAAATTTCATCAATCAGAAAAGATCTGGGAATGACACAGCAGGAGTTGGCAGATAAAATTGGTATGAGCAGGCCTTCTTTAGTTAAAATAGAAAATTCTCAAAGAGCCATTTCTCTGGATGAAGGGAAGGCTATAAGCAAAGCGATTGGAATCAGCTTGGAAACTTTATTGGCAGAAGCAAAAGAAGAAACTGTTTCTAACAGTTTTGTGAAAGCTTTTAAATCTAAAGGAATGACTCAAAATAACATTGACGAAATTGCTAAATACGAATTACTATTTGATGCATTTATTACTCAAGAGCAGATTTATAGAGGTGAGTAATATGAGCGGAATTGAGAAAATCATACAGAATAAGGCAAATTTGCTGCGGCAGCAATGCAACTTAGGGAACTATTGTGGTCGCAGCATTTTTGATATCATTGAAAAATTAGAGATAGAAGGCAATAATCCTTTGCTTTTTAGAAATGAGCCAAGCAAAACGAAGGTCTATTTACCTAAAGTGATTTTAACCATGATAGAAGAAAATTATAAGGGTTCGCTTACCAACCACGATGACCTGGCTGTGCTGTTTAGCTATGCAGGTGTGGCTCCCGAAGATTTTGGATATGAGGAAGATGAGGAATTATCGGATGCAGCAAAAGCATTAGAAAAAAAGCTAAAAGCAAAGTTAGGAAGTGACCGCTTTGGCAAAAAATAAGGCGATCTTTGATACAGACATCCTGATCAATGTAGTAAAAACAAAAAGTGTGGAGTATCTAGTATCGGTTTTTGAACAGATTTATGTGAGTGACTATGTTTGGAATTGTGAAATCAAAGAGGATAGTCAGTGTGATAATATGATTAATGATTTTCGGAAGGGCAATTAAATGGCGAGGAAAAATATATATGCCGTGAGAAAAGGATTGAAAACAGGCATTTTTGCATCTTGGGAGGAATGTGAAAAACAGATAAAAGGATTTAAGGGTGCTGAATTCAAAGGGTTTTCTACTTCTCAACAAGCTCAGAAGTATTTGAATGACGCAGGTGACAGGAAAAAAGAATCGAAAAAGAAAGTAAATTCAGATACAGATGTACCATCAGATGCTGTAGAAATATACATAGACGGAAGCTATAGCCCTGAGAGGAAGATTGCCGCCTATGGTTTGGTTATTGTTAAAAACAATAAGGCTTTTTTAAAGGATTTCAGTGCGTATCCCTATTCTGATGTCACTGAGTCACAAAATGTTGGTGCAGAACTTTTAGGGGCAAAAAGGGCTGTGGAACTGGCGCTGGCAAACGATATAAAAAAGCTTGTTATTTATTACGATTATATTGGTATTGAGAAGTTTGCCATAAATATATGGAAGGCTAAAACACCGCAAACCATAGAATATCAATCCTTAGATTTATGGAAATAAATGCATAAAAATTGTATAATCAGGTTATGATATTATTTCCATTAATATAGCTTTTTAGAATGAATTTTTGTCAAAGTTTTCTTTTTTGTATATAAAGGGGTGCTTTATGGATATTTTAGAATATTTAAACCAAATCGATTACATTTCTAATAATTTAATATTTACTCTTTACTCTTGATAATTATAATATAAATGAGCCATTTAAAATTGATGCCCAAATGCTGGATGATTTACGAAATCTCACTGAAATCAAGAAAGAAATTATTACTGATGAGGAACAAAGAAGGGCTAATATAGTACATATTAAACCAATTATGGAATTAGATATGGATAATGAAATGAAACTTCTTTTAACGGCAGTATATATTGAAGTATTAAATAATGTAAGGAAAAAAGAATTTATAAAGTCTGTGGAAAAATATGATATACAACAACCGATTTTTAATTTTAAAGAGAAGAACTTATTTA
Organism: Clostridia bacterium BRH_c25; assembly: GCA_001515955.1. Next base: position 2,969 of record LOES01000071.1, read on the forward strand.
GTCATGTAAGAGATTGTAAAGAATTAATTGACATGGTAAGCGGATAGCTGTTAAGGTAAAATATAAACCCGGCTATTCGCTTTTCTATGTAATTGTACATCCGGATTGCAGCTACAACGTATACAGAATGCTGTGTGATGATTGAGAAGCTGAAAGGCTGATAAACCAAGGGTTTGCGACTCCTTGGCTATTTGATGATTTTGAGTAACCCCTGAGTATACAAAAAAGATGTAGATTGAATGCTTCTTTCAAACTAGCCCTAAGTTCTTACATAAAGAGTATAGCTGATATACACCACGAATTTGATGGCGATTTATCTGATCCAGGTGTTTTTGAAAATCATTAGCAATTTTACTGAGTTTTTCAGTATCATTATAATCAAGTTCTTGTATTATTTCTTTAATACCATCAAGTGAGTAGGTATAAGAATACAATGATGTCTTCAGCGCATGAATGACGAGTATTTGACGAATGTGATTTTTATTAAATAGGCGATATCTATTTTCTTCGTTCCGTGGCATTGTAATAAGCCTAACTTTTTCCCAATGTCTGATTGTTGAGATCGGTATCCCTGTTTCTTTGCTAATTTCATTTATGGTTAAATAGTCTCTTTTATCATTTGAGTTAAGGAGCGGAGCTCTTGCTTCCTTTATACTCTGCATTGTTTTTTCAGAAATGAGCTTTTCGTTATGCAAACTTGATTGGGCTTCATTGACGAGCCAAAATGCGGAGTCAGCATCCTTCGCCATCACTTTCCTCAGCACTTCGGCGATGAGCCAAATTCCAAAACCATCTGCCATGGCTCTGATACATTCAAAATAAGCAACGTGTTCATCGGTGTAAATTCTATACCCGCTGGCAGAACGTTCAACTTTGGGAATCATGCCCCACTCTTCGTAGTGCCTCAGTGAGCTTGTACTAATGTTAAGCTTCCGGGCTATATCAATAGGTCTTATGGCCAAAACAGCACCTCCCTAATTTAATTGGGTTTGACGCCGGAATTGCCCGAATTTTCTCCAGCGATGTGGCTAAAGAAAGTCAAGTTGTCCGCAGTAAAATAAGTTTAACAGGGCAATTTGTAGCTTTGGATGAGGAGTTGACAGGCCGGCAAAATTTAATCATGATAGCGAAATTATTGGGGTTTGCTAATAAGGATGCAAAAACAAGGGCAGATGAACTGCTTGCAGACTTTGATCTTATTGAAGAATCCGATAAAACGGTAAAAACCTATTCCGGTGGGATACACCGAAAGCTGGATATCGCAGCAAGCATCATTGTTGCACCAGAAATATTTTTTTTGGATGAGCCAACAACAGGACTAGACCCATGGAGCAGAGTTTCAGTGTGGGAACTTATTCAAACACTTGCAAAAAGAGGCACAACAGTATTTCTTACAACACAATATCTTGAGGAAGCGGACCGATTGGCGGATCACATTGCTGTCATTGACGGCGGGAAAATTATTGCAGAGGGCACGTCAACTGAGTTAAAGGCATTGGTTGGAGCATCAACTCTGCATATTAGCCTGTCGGACAGGCTTCAAGTTCAAAAGGCACAAGCGCTTATTGCAAACATACTTGATGGACAGGTCGATTCAACGTCGGAATCATCGCTTTCAGTCAGAATATCCGAACCTTCAAAAGCAGTTGAAGTTTTACCCTATCTTGAAAAAGCAAATATAGTTGCTATTGAATTTTCGCTTTCATACCCAAGCTTGGATGAAGTATTTTTAACACTGACTGAGGAGGAATGCAGATGGATAATAAGCTGATTCTTAAAGGGGTATACACCCATAACCTGAAAGGTTTTGACCTGGAAGTGCCGAAAAGCAAGCTGGTCGTTTTTACGGGCGTTAGCGGCAGCGGCAAATCATCGCTCGTGTTTGATACAATCTATACAGAGGCGCAAAGACAGCTCATTGAAACCTTAGACAAATAAGATAAGTTATAAAAGTATGAGGGAGAAATAACATGAGAAAAGAGCAATTTCACGGGTTAGAAGGCGAGAGTATCTGCTTTAAACCCTTGAATACAAAGGACACCCAGGCAATACACAACTATGCTTCAGATGAGAATGTCAAACGCTTTATTGGTTGGCCATTGATGAAAACACTAGAGGAAACCCGCAGCTATATTGAAGAAACGTTGAAACGTGAGGCAGCAGGAACACATTTATATGCATCCATCGTTCTTAAATCAACCCAAGAAATCATAGGAACAGCGATGATTTTTAATTTTGACTGTGAAGCTAATCATGCGGAAATCGGTTATGTTTTTCATAGCAAACATTGGGGTAAGGGTTATGGCTCAGAAGCTGTTGCTTTAATGAAGACTTTTGCATTTAGTATCAAGTAACATTATGACACTGAAATGAAAGGGAAAGGATGTATATAAACCCTTTTTTATTTTTGGTTTGATTTAAATCAAGTAAAGCCTGAAATTGACGACTTTTAATAACGCCTTAGGGCAAATCGCTTACTTAGCTTAAGAGGAAAATTTTAAGTAGAAATACAACCTATATTTGGGATTATTATTTAACATCTAATATGGAGTTTTAAAATCAAAAATACAGACATATTTTAAATTAGTTATTATTTTTATGGAAGTGTTTTTTATGAAAGGTATAAATCGGTATGAAAAATATTAATAAGATAAAGCTTTCTAAGAGTAATGCTATAGGAAGTATTATTTTTTTAATAGCTTCGATTGTACTAATTTATCTGCTTGTTTCAATATACTTTGCTGATCATTTCTTTTTTAATACAGTAATTAATGGAGTAAATGTTTCGTTAAAAGCACATGATGAGGTAGAGGGTATAATCAGAGGTTATGTTAAGGATTATAAGCTGCAGTTAACAGAAAGAAATGGAGAAACGGAAGAAATAGCAGGACAGGATATAGGGCTGCAATACAATGAAAAAAATAGTATTTCTAATATTTATCATATTCAAAACCCATTTAAATGGATAAGTAGCTTATTTGAGAGTCAGATATATTATGTAAAAGACTTATTTACTTATAACAAAGATTACCTGGAAAATAAAATAAATGAATTAAATTGTTTGAATAAAGCTACCATAGAACCCCAAAACGTAAGTTTCGAGTATTCAAATGGTTCATATGAAGCGGTTGAAGAGATATATGGAAACAAAATAATTAAAGAAAGATTAAATGAAGCTGTAAAAATGAGCATATTAAAAGGAAAAACAAAAATGGATTTAAATAAAAATCTTTGCTACGAAAATCCGAAGTTCACCCTAAGTTCTGATAGAACTCCTGAAACTAAGAATTTACTTAATAAGTATGTAAAAGCAAAAATCACTTATATATTTGGAAGTGAAAACGAAATATTAGATGGAAATATAATAAATAAATGGCTTAGCGTTGATGAAAACTTAGAAGTAGTAATAAATAAAAAAGCAGTTATGGAATATGTAAAAGGGTTGAGTAAAAAATATGATACAGTTGGAACAGCAAGAAATTTTAAAACCTCTATAGGCAAAATAGTAGAAGTTAAGGGCGGACTTTTCGGATGGAAAATTAATCGTGCTGCTGAAACAAAAGCATTATTGGAAAATATAAAACTTGGTGAAGTAGTTGAAAAAGAACCTATATACGCTCAGATGGCTTTATCCAGGGATGAAAATGAAATAGGCAATACTTATGTAGAAATTAATATTACAAGACAGTACTTATGGTTCTATAAAGACGGAAAGCTTATAGCTCAAGGCGCTGTAGTAACGGGGAATCCCAATAAAGGGTATTCTACTGAACCTGGAACATATATGCTTAACTATAAACAAAAAGGGACAATTTTAATTGGACCGGGTTATGAAGCTGAAGTAACTTACTGGATGCCTTTTTTCGGGAATATAGGAATACATGATGCAAGCTGGAGATATTCTTTTGGAGGAGACATATATAAGCGAAATGGAACCCATGGATGTGTAAACGTGCCCTTACATTTAGCTAAAACAATTTTTGAAAATATAGAAGCTGGAACTCCTATTATATGTTATGAAGAATAGAAATGCAGTAAAGGATATTATTGCCATACATAGTTGAATAACTGTCTAACTGCAGAGCCTGGCACATAATATTTTCACTTTAGCGTTGCTATTTTATAAGTTATTTAAAGTTAAGGGAACAAGACTGCCCATTGCTAAAAGCAGCCGCTTTTCTACCTCATTCCAGTTCACTAATTGCCACCAAGCATCTACGTAGTCTTTACGCCTATTTTGGTAATCAAGGTAATATGCATGCTCCCAAGCGTCCAATACAAGGATAGGGGTACTCCCCCACTGGGTCAAGTCCTGGTGCTTTTCAGCAGTTAAGATTTCTAACCTCTTCCAGGATGGATTCCATACTAAAACTGCCCAACCTGAAGCTTCAACATCTACTGCTGCAGCACTAAATTGTTCCTTAAAAATAGGAAAACTGTAAAAATAGTTGGTTATTTGATTTTTAGTTTGTATACCAGGCTGCCCACCTCTTCCAATTGGTGCCATTACTGTCCAGTAGATACTGTGCAGTATATGGCCGGAACCATGAAATGCTAACTCACGCTCCCAATGTTTTATCAGAGAGAAATCCTTGTTTTGTCGTGCTTCTATCATATTAAGTTCAGCTTTGTTCAAACCGTCAACATAAGTTTTATGGTGACGGTCATGATGAATTTGCAATTGTGTAGAACTGATTACCGGTTCAAGGGCATTATATGGATAAGGTAACGGTGGTAATTTATGTTGGCCTGGTGGAATGGTCATATATTGATGCAATTTTATAATAACCTCCCTCTAAACATTATTACACTTTATTATTAAATTTTATTTTTCTTGAAATGGTAACATGCAAAATGAGGAAAATAGTACAAAGCACAAGGGGTCAATCAAACCGTCCACATGTGCACACCCATGTGCAACAAGGATGGAGTCAAATCTAGGACAAGCATGTTATTCTGCAAATGAATAGCGATGAAGAATAAAATCCCTCATCACTAAACCTTAGAATTTTAGCTCTATTCTGGAGTATACACAAAATTTGAAACGCTATCTATATGTCTATGCTTTGATTAAAAGTTTGAGGAACACTTGGATACACTTTTTCGAAGTGGGGAATAGTTGGACGTTCCCTTTCAATTCCTAAAGCAATTTCAAGATCAATAGCATGTTCCTGTTCCACTACCACAATATTCCTAATCTTCTGTGCTGAATCATATAATCTAAGTTCTTCCAGTTGCCTAATGCGTTTTAAATATCGACCGATAGCATCATACTCCCGCTGCAAATCCTGATACAGCATTTCTACATTACTCCCGGATGTAAGTCTTGGAGATGTTAGTACAGTTGGAACACCGCCCAAGTAATTGATTAGATCACTAATAATTACAGCGTGTTCACGCTCCTCTTCAGCATGTTCTTCCAACATTGCTCTCTCTTGTTTGTTTTATATTTCTATTCAATAAATCCAAGAAAGGGGTTTATCTGATCGAATTTTATAGTTATGAATCATGGAACAATTTCAAAAACAGTACCTTGGTTAAAATCAGTCACTTTCATAGAGCCATAAACCCCTAAATATAGTCTGGTTTGATCCAG
>LOES01000072.1 GCA_001515955.1 Clostridia bacterium BRH_c25
ATATCCGAGCTCCATAGCATCCTGGCGGAATAACTGGTCGCAGCTGGCTACCTACTTCAAATATCCGCCGGAACTCCGGAAAATCATATACACGACCAATTCCATCGAAAACTTCAATCGGCAGCTCAGGAAGGTTACTAAATCTAAGACTATTTTCCCAACTGACGACGCCCTTTTCAAAATGCTGTACCTTTCAATGGTGGACATCACGAAGAAGTGGAACGGCAAACCTTGGGATTGGGGTAAGATTTTAGAGCAGCTATGTATTTATTTCGAGGGTAGGATTACCCTGGCAGATATAGATTAAGTATAAAAAAATGAACTCTGCCAACTACCTGTTGACAGAGTTCTCATCATGTGTAAAAATACATACAACAATATTTCTAAAAAATTTGCTATGTAAACCAAGGTATTTTATCATTAATCCAAAAGGTTTACACAAAATTATTTACAGTCTCCTGTTTTTTACTGTTATACTTTATTAATAATCGTCTACATATAAAAAAAAGAACACCAGCTATAAACCGACATTCTCTTATCATTGCCCAGTCTCAAAATTGCTCCACATTGCGTAACTTGGTCATGCCTGAACATCCTACTCAAACCACTGCGGAAACATGTCTACATACTCCATGTCCAATACAACTGAAACATCAATTTTATTCTTCGGCACCTCCATCCAGGTCACAGACAGTAAATAGGGATCTGCCAGCTGGTTGCATCTGCTTGCACTGCTCCGAAACACGATGCATCAAATCCTGTGGATCATATACACCGACAGCTTAGAACTCTTGATTTTCATCAACCCCAAAAACGATGACCCCGCCACCATCCTGGTTTGAAAAACTAGACAGCGTATAATAAAGCTTTGTCGGACAACCTGTATTTGCTGCCTTTGCTTCAATAGCTTGCATTTCACACTGATATTTTTGAAGTAGTTTTACTATATCAAGCAACTCTTCTTTTTGCATTTTAGCACCAGCATTATACTAAGCATTTTGTTACCCGACCAACAATAAACCAAATAGTTTTCAAATAAACAAACTATTTGGTTTATTGTTGGTTTAATAATTTCAAAAAAATTGCCGACATGCAGAAATTCATATCAACAATCCGTTGAATAAAATTCAGTATCAAAAGATGATCAAGTGGCCAATATAAAATCTATTGTTAATTCAAAAACTACTCCAAAATGGACCTGGAAAAGACTTGAAAGGAGGTTAAGTGACTTGAATATATTTTAAATGTATTTTTTATTATTTCATAAGCAATAAGCAAAATTTTATAGAATAAGCAAAATATTTGGTTTACTGCTGTCCTAATTGGCGCGATGAATAGTGGACTCAAGCGATATTATTGTTGTCTAGCATAGCGAACATGGCACCAATGGCAGGTACTGCAACCGGTACTGAGGAATATGGGTTTATACTCTGCATTTGCTTTTACAGAGGCTTTATCACCCCATGAATACCAATCTGCAGGGTTATGTGCACGCTGCAGCAGATATGGCGGTTTTCCTTAATAGCTGTCGACATAATAAAGGAAGGATTCCAGCCTTTCCTTCAGTGCAATACTTCCCACACCCTCAAAGCTCATGGTAATTGTCGGGCATGCGCTTCCAATTGATAACAGTGTCAGAACAGTCTGGGTGTTTTCGTACATGGATGCGGCTTCTATGCAAGCGATTGAGTGTTTTTGCATTACTATGCGCTTGGCCAAACGGTATTTTCCGTTTGCTCCCGCAAACTGCGGCAGTATATTATCCGCAATGCTGCACAACGCAAAAAAATCTGCTGCAAAAGGGCTGTTTTTTCCTAAACTATCGGAAATGACTTTCATTTGTTTCCTGTAAGCTTCTACTAAATTCTTCTGTGCTTCCTTTTCCGCCCGGTTTAGCCAAAGAAAACAAAAATACTCACTTAGCGGCATATAAGATATTTTTCGGCCTTCCTCTTCCATTGCAAGAAACAAGCTGTCGTTCAGGCCGGGGTTAAAAATACTGTAAGGTTCACCGAGAACTGCAATTTTACCGGTTTCTGTCTTTGTATCAAAGTTTCCGGCAATTTTTGCAAGATCTTCGAGTGTAAGTTCATTGAATGAAATAATTCGCTGCATCACAGTCTCCCGCTCGTCTTTGTCTGCTGCAAGAATGATATCCCCTGCAAGCAAGCACAGGAAAAATTGATTGCAAAGCGGGGATGAAAAGGGCAGTGTTTCCATAATCGGCGAAACCACCGTTACATTGTTTTTTTGTTCTCTTTTCAATATGTCATAAATGACTCTTGCATATATGCCATCTGTTTCCGAACCTTCCGTTTGTGGGATCAGTATTTGCATATTTTGATTTTCCTGTGCTTTTTGAGATATATCACCTGTAAGCGCCGTAAACGAGAGGTATTCCTTTGAAATTGTCTTACTTCTGCCAAGGGCAAGGGTGTTGGCATTTGAAGGAGGCAAAGACGCTGCGTTGTATCCATTTTTGCTTAACATATCAGCAATCAAAATGCTGTAAGGATATAAATATGGGATATATAAAGGTATATCTTTCTGCACTGTGTCTGGTATATGAACTGTACGTTCAGGCAAATTTTCAAAATAATTTCTGCCGAGTGTATCTGCCTTTTTACATGTTTCAATACTATTCATGAAGGCTTCCAGGTGGGTAATAATTCCCACCTTCGAAAAATGCTCATCTACTTCAATATTGAGATAGGGCTTGTCACCCATTTCCTGTCGAAACAGATGTGAAAGCATTGTATCGGGACCACAGCCATGATTGGTCAGATAAACGGCATACAAATTCGGGTGATTCTTTATCAGCTTTGCACCGAAAATAATATGCTGTCCAAAGGGCCAGTACAGGTTTCCGTATTCGTTGGAAATATCCATACTATGTGCAGGTAAATGAGAAAGTGTGATAACCTTATATCCGCGTTTCAAAAGCTCCTGCGGAATCCCCATATTCAAAACAGGATCATCAATGCCGTAGGTACGTGTTACAATTACCAGCACCTTTTCATCCGGCTGCAGGCTGTCAAGCAATTCCTTGCCGAGCTTTTCCACTTGCACAGTATGTTTTCTGACCGCCATTGCACCTTTCAAAAGCGCTTTAGCGCAAAGTGCCTTGTTTTTACCGAGAGATACACCTACTCCTATCATAGCGCTTGCCATTGCTTTCTGTCCGAAATCAAGGGAAAAAACCGGATTTAAGAGTTTTATGCCTTTCCGGGCAAGCTGCATGGATTCAAAAACAACTTTAGCCGCAGTTTGCATATAGACACAACCGTAATTATGGTAAACACGGGAGCATTCATGCTTCATAGTAAGAACACTGGGCAGAAAAATATAATCAACCTTTTTTTCAGCAAGTTGAGCCATATGTCCGTAAATCAATTTTACGGGGTAACAGGTTTCTGCCTGCGCATACTTCTGTGATAAAGCGATTGTCCTTTCGTCGGTTTCATCCGAGAGTAAGACATTGTAACCCAGTTCTTCAAAGTAGGCTTTTATCATCGGGAAAAACTTATGTACCACCAATACATAAGGAACACCTATGGTTTGTTTGCCTGAGTCAATCTTTCCCGTATAATTTCCCTTTAATAGTTTCTTTGCTTTTTCATAGAAGTGATTGTTCTGCTCTATATGAATACGGCTGTCCTTTCCTTCGTCATTATCATCTCCTGTTAAAGCAAAGCCTTTAAACATTGTTTTGCTTTCGCCAATATCCTCCGATGCGAGCAAAGAAACACCATAAGCGCCGCTGACAGAAAAGCAAGGGGAAACGGTTATCCTGCTGCCATATACAGCTTGAAATGAAGCCACCACAGCAGGATTATAACAAACACCACCCTGTAACACAATATGTTCACCGACAGGCTTGTTTCCGACAACCTTGAATAAATAGTTGCGAATAACAGAATGACACAGCCCCGCCAAAATATCCGCAGTCTCCACCCCCTTTGCCAAGCAGGTTGAAATATTGCTTTCGATAAACACTGTACAGCGTTCTCCAAGATCAACAGGATTTTTTGCATCAAGGGCAATTTGACCATATTCACTCAGAGGGACATTCAATCGTCCTGCCTGTTCCTCTAGAAAAGAACCGGTTCCTGCCGCACAGATTTTATTCATCTGAAAATCCGATACCATTCCGTTTTTCAGCGAGATATATTTTGAATCCTGACCGCCTATTTCAAACACGGTGTCTGCCTTTGGGTCAATCCCGACTGCTGCTCTTGCCTGAGCGGTAATTTCATCCTTTACGGTATCCGCACCGACCATTTCTCCAATAAGATAGCGCCCTGAGCCAGTGACACCGACAGCATCGACGATTACTTTGCTGCCCAGCCTTTTATCAATAGACGACAATCCTTCGCGCACGGCAGATTGCGGATCGCCTAATGTCCGAAGATACTGAAAATCGACGATATTGCCGGCTCTGTCCGTAAGCACAAGATTTGTACTGGTTGAGCCTACATCAATGCCAAGGGTGCAATGTGCATTATCTGAAATAGCTGCACAAACAGGGTCGCTTATATTGGTGCCCTCCCCGAGGTGTAAGGGAGGTAGACGTAAAAGCTGCTGGCCGCCTCCGCTTTTGTTTTCGGCATTCACAACAACGCTGCAAAACTCAGAAAGTAAAAAATCGGCTTCTTTTTCCAGCGCATATACCGCTGCTCCAACTGCCTGTACATATATATAGCTGTCAGAAACAAAAAATTCATCATCCGAAAGCTCAAAAATATCCTTTACAGCACGAATGACACCCTTGTTCTGCACGATTCCACCGCAAAGTGCAAGGGGCTTTTGAATGGGGAGATTCTTAATAATGGTTGCCTTAAAATTCCTTATGGTCGCATAGCAAAGCCCGAGTAAAATATCGGGAGTGGGAACACCCTCCTGTTGTCTGTGAATAATATCCGTTTTGGCGAATACCGAGCATCTTCCGGAAAGACGGGGAATGGAATTTGCTTTTTCCACAATTGTCGAGTAATCCTCTGTTTTCAATTTTAAACGATACATCTGGTCTTCAAAAAAAGAACCTGTTCCGCCTGCGCAGCTTTCATTGACGGCAAAAAGTGGTGCTGTGTTTTGACCAAGCTTAGTCAGAAAACGCCCGTTTTGAGAACCTATTTCAATGACTGATTTTGCTTCCGGGCATAAAAAGCGAATTCCTTTGTCTATTGCAGGAATATCATTTAAAATAGTTTCCTTATCACACAACAAACCGGCGTTCACACCGGTAAATGCACCAAAAATAATTTTCTTTTTTTCAAAAGCTGTGTTTACTTCCCTTAGAAGTATAAGCGCAGCTGAAAGAGGTTTCCCATAGTGCGGCAAATGCTTTCTGTAACACAATTCACCGTCTGAAGAAATAACGGCAATCTTGGCCGAAGCATTTCCCAAATCCATTCCGATCGCAAACATATTATACTCTCCTTATAAATAAATGGCTTTTATGTCCGCCCGTTCTCATTAATATTCTTGACTACAGTAAGCAGCATCTTGAATCGTGTTACGGATTTTACTGCGTGAGGAATACCGGAAGGCATAACAATTCCATATCCCGCCTTTGCATGATAAGACGTGCCGTCTATGGTAATTTCCGCTTCTCCATCGAGAATAACTGCCATTGCATCGCCGGGTGCTGCATGGGTACTGACACCCTCTCCCTCGTCAAATGCAAATAAGGTAATACCTACACCGGGTTTCTGGGCAAGGGTCAGACTTGTGACCTTGCCCTCATTGTATTCAACCAGCTCCGCAAGTGCGAAAGGGGTGGAATGCTCAATATTTTTAATCAATTTATCAGTCATTATAATAATCTCCTTTACTCATTTAATGTTATCTGCAGTACCTTAAAGGCACCCTTGCCTCCAATTGAATGTAAGATGTGTGCAGGAACGCAAAGCACATCGCCCGTTTTGAGTTCATATACCGTTGCACCCTTTGTTATAAGGGTTTCACCCTCAACAACCAGATACATTGTATCACCGAAGTATTCTTCTTCGCTTACGGTCTCTTTATCAGCAAATGTGAACAGTGATACTTGAACATGATCACTATCAGACAACGCCATGCTCACAATTTGATTTTTTTTCGATTTAATCAATGATTCCATAGGCACAGGACATATCTGCGGCAAATTTCTCAGCTTAGCCATAATTTCTCCTTTTAACTTGTTATACGTTTTATGATTTCTTGCCGAATTTTGTTTAATCCGGAGGATATGGGATTTCTGCCTTCCTTCTCCGGCAAATCAAATTCTTGTGCTATTTTACCCGGTCTGTCCGACAACACAATTATTCTGCTGGCAGCTGTCAATGCTTCGTCAATTTCATGTGTAACAAACAACACACTTTGTTTGTGTTCCTTCCACACTCTTAGTAACATTTGCAGCATTTCACGACGCAGGCAGTAGTCTAGCCCCTGAAAGGGCTCATCCAGCAGCAACAGTCCACTGCGGTAATAGAATGCTCTTGCAATTCCGCAGCGCTTTTTCATGCCTCCCGAAAGCTGTCCGGGATAATAATTTTCAAAGCCTTTTAACCCGACAGCATTTATTAGCTCATGTATTCTATCCGGCTCTTCTGTGTCACCGACAAGGCTGATATTTTCCCACACTGTGCGCCATGGAAGGAGCCGGTCATCTTGAAACACACAAGCTATCGCGTTATCTGCTCCTGATATAAATCCTTGATCCGCCGTGCAAAGTCCCGAAATAATATTAAGCAGTGTCGATTTTCCGCATCCCGAAGGCCCGATAACTGCAACTATTTCGTCGTGATTTACATGAAACGTGATGTGCTCCAGCACAGGGAGAGTGTTAAAGCTCTTACTGATATCGCTAACTGTCAGCATGATTTCTCTCCCTCCTGAAAATCACTCGTGAAATCAAAAAATCCGAGGCATAAAATAAAAGAACAGCGATAACCGACCATGCGATGATACTTTCCGACTCAACATTCAATCTTGCAAGTTTTATCATTCCGCCTATGCCGTCACTTGTGGTTAATACTTCACCCATTATGGCAGTTTTCCATCCACTTCCCAGTGCTACCCGAAATGCCGATTTAAAGTACGGTGCAATAGACGGTAGAATAACATGCCTGAGCCTTTTTTGCCCGGAAAAACGGTAAAGCTGTGCCATTTGCAAAAGATGCCCATCGATTCTGGTGATTCCCTCATATATATTAATGGCAATTATCGGTATGGCAGAGGTGATAACAATAAATATGGCAGGCTTTCCATTAAAGCCAAACCAAACAAGTGCCAAAACCACCCAAGATACAGGAGGCATTGTTTGCATTATTCCAATAATCGGAACAATAACATCCTTGAAGTGTGAAAAATATCCCATTAATATTCCGAGAATAAGCCCTATTGCAACTCCGGCGGCCAGGCCCAGAACAAGCCTACCCGTCGTAATTGCAGCCATTTTGTATAACCCTGCCGTTACGGTAATTTTAAAAAGCTCTTGTAATACACTGCTAATGGTAGGAACAACGAGGGGTGAAAAAAACAGAGTAAGAAGTTTCCACCCGCCAAATATAAGCAGCAGAGAAAAAAAATTGTTGACCTTCTTCATAACTTGTATGACTTACTCTGCATTATAGTACATACCATCATCTGCGATTTTGCCGCCGATCATCTTAGGATTAAATTCATACAGAAGCTGATAAAACATACTAAGTTCTTCCTTGGCATCAAGAGACGCTTTATAGGAAAGTCCCATATTGGGTAGAGCCTTAGAAATAAGCGGTGCTTTTAGCCCCAAATATTTTTCGGCAAGAGCTCCCATTTCTTCCGGATTTTCATTTGCCCACACAGTTGCTTCTTCATAGGCTTCTTGAAATTTGGAGACAAGCTCGGGATTTTCATCAATAAACCTCTGTGTTGTGCCGAAACCGGCATTTGGAATTTTTGTTTCTGTGTTATTAACTCTCTGCCACTCATCCTCAAAGTTAAAAGCAATTTGCAGGTCAGGATTTGACATCATTGCTTTTGTCACCTGCGGTTCAATAAGCGTAGCATAAACAGCATCACCGGAGGCTAGCATGGCTGCTACCTCAGCGGTGGTTGCATAAATAACTTTAACGTCTTTACCAATCTCAAGTCCTGCTTCGGAGATAAAATACTGTGTCAGTACATCAGGAGGCGAGGACTGCAATGGAATATATACAGTTTTTCCCTTGAGATCGGCCCATTCCTTAAAATCAGGATCTGAGGTCATAAAATATGTAACACCCCAAGTATTTACGTTCATCAGCCGGACATCGATTCCTTTGTTATAAAGTGTGGAAACAACAGTAAGCGGAAATGCAAACATATCATGCCCTCCATCCTGTACCATGGCAATCAGGATTTCCGGTTCATTCCAAATATCAAGTTCAATTTTAACGCTTTCTCCAAGTGCTTTTGTTTCCATCATCCGCAGCAGCGGAAGTGCAGGAGGTGCAGTAGGTACACCGACGGTAATAGTAATTGGTTCTTCTGAGGTTTCAAAAGTGTTTTTTGATTCTTGTACAACAGATGCTTCGGGTTGTTGAGATGACGATTCGGATTTTGACTGTTCCGTAATCCCACAAGCTGCAAGCGATACCAGCATGCAAGCCACAAGCAAAAGCGAGCACATTTTTTTCATTGTAAAATCTCCTTTTTATGATATAATTATTATTAGTTAGTCTTTTCTAACTTTTTTGCCGAATATATTGATTAGCTTAAGCTGATCAATATATTTATACCACACATAGTAAATAAAATCGGTTGCCATTGCAACGAAGGGAGAAAAAATGAAGTTAATTAATTCAATATTGCAGTCAATGCCACTTTTTGAATATATTAGTAAAGATAAATATGATAATGTACTTACCTGCTTAAATGCACAGGTCAAAACTTATCAAAAGGACGAAACCATAGGTGGGTTGCAGGAACCTATAAAAAACGCAGGAATTATATTATCCGGCAAGGTAAGTATTTCATTTTTCAGCAAGGCTGGCAGAGAATACAATGTACAGCAATTTGGAAAAGGTGAAATGTTCGGGGAGGCCTTCGCCTGCGTGCAAGATGAAAGTAATACGGCTCAAATTGTAGCGGAGCAAAAAAGTCAAATTTTGTTACTTCACTTTTCCAAGCTTTTTACTGAAAAAGCTCGAAGTTGTCCTTTTGCTTCGCAGGTAACATCAAACTTGTTGAACGAAACTGCTAAAAAAAACATCTTTTTGAACAAAAAGATTGAGATATTAACACAAAAGAAAATCCGGGACAGAATACTTATTTACCTGCAAACCATCGATCAACCTGCCTCTCCTATTTATATTCCTTTTAACCGTCAGGGTTTGGCAAATTATCTGGGAGTTGACCGCAGTGCATTATCCAGAGAATTGTGTACAATGAGAGATGAGGGAATTTTAGAATTCAACAAGAACAGAATTACTCTTTTGAAATCATATTTATCACACTTGTAAAACATGACATACGAATATCTCCTTGGTCCCTTTGACAATTGCTTTTTCGTTTGGAGCATTCATTTCTATATTTTTCAAGCTCTTCAAAGGCATAAGGTCTAAATCAAAATTGTCCTTTGATATCTGACATATATTCAAACGCTGTTATACCGTATATTCTTTTAAAGTGTTTGTTTAAATGTGTTAAATCAACAAATCCATATTCGGTTACTGCTAAGTAAATATCCTTGTTTTTTTCTATTAGTTGCTTGGCATGCTCAACTTTACAGTTTAAAAAAAATTGGTATGGAGAAATCCCTGTGTTAGCCTTAAATGTCCTGATAAACTGAAATTTTGACATGCTAAGCTCTCTGCAAATGTCATCAAGCCTTAGCACATTGTCTAAATTGAAATATATCATTTCCTTTGCTTTGTCAATAAGAGTATTATTTATTTTTAATACTTTGCTCATTTCTGTTTGAGAAAAGCTGTCCGCAAGAGCTATAAGCAACTCGCTGCACAGAGATTCATCTTCATTGCTGAATATCGCATTTATCAGGTTTAATATGCTTCGCTCAAGTCTGCGGTTATAAATGATAGGAGATGAGAACCTCACTAAATCTTTTTTCCCAAGTATCTCCAAAAATAGTTTAGGGTTGATATAAATCATTATATAATCAACGCCTGTCTTATCTTGCGACCTTCCATCATGTACCTGTTCCGGATTAAAAAGCATAACTCCATCCTTATAGGATGACTGTAAACTTCCATCCATATAATACTGCTGAACACCACGCAAAGTTACACCAAGAGCATATTCTTCATGACAATGCTTTTTATATTGGAAATCGGCAAAACTTGCAGATAATGCAATAATCCCTGCTGATTTCTTATATATAAATTTTTCCATTTAAATTCACCTCTTAATTATCTCAACTATTCCTGATATCTCTATTGCTGAATAAACTAATAATATTGCTAATGTAATATTAACGGACTTTTGATATTTATGCAAAAATCTCTTAAAAACCGTACCAAAAAGTGCCCACGTTGTAAGTGCTAAAAAAGCAATAATTGTTATAACTAAGGCAAATATCAATAATACAAGCAACGATTTATAATATGGCATAACATAGCTTGGAATAACCGTCATTGTAAACAGCCAAACCTTAGGGTTTACAAACTGCATTAGAAATCCGGACATGAAGGAAGCAGTTTGTTTGGCAGTATCTCCTGATACATCCATTTTGAGCACTTGATATGCAAGGTAGAGCATATAAAAGCTTCCTATTACCTGCATCACGACCAAAATTTTTGGCACGATCACAACAAGCACACTGTTTAGGATAACAGAAGCAACAAGTAGCGTTCCCAATGCAGCAGTTGCTCCCCATACGTATTGAAATATCTTCTTAATCCTGAAATTATGTGCTATAGATAATATGGCAATATTCGTAGGCCCGGGCGTAAATGTTACTATAACACAGTATATAATAAAAGCTATAATGTTCATAAGAACCCTCCCTTAAATGTATTTTTATGAATTATACTTCATAAATTGCATCAGTGTATAGTATAGTATTGCAGAATGAGGCGTACCATTTATCCATTGTCTATGTCTTACTCTATTTATTCACTTTGACAAAGCGGTCTTGCGCTTGCTGCACTTGCAAATTTGCATTGCGGCAATGCAGGAAATAACCAACGCTAGGAATACCCAATAGACATAAAGGATAGCAAAATCTTTACCTGCTATCCTTCGAATCAGACATTTTTATTATATTGTTCAGATGCTTTTTCTGTATGTTCCTAATTTGCAAATTTCTTTAAATCGAATCCTATTATACGATCTTCAATAACTTTGATCTCACATAAAGTCTTTAGGTTCACCTACACCCGCTCTGGTTGCTCCCCAGCATTGCCATATCCTGCATATGAGTAAAAGCAATTTGAGCTTATCAGGTTATATAGCTGTTTTCAATATACAGTTTGCCAAAGCATAATTGTTAAGAATGTGTCGAAAATAATACCCACAAGGTAAATGAACTGACCCAGTATCCTTTGATGGACTGGGCCTTGCGTTCCTTTACAGTTTATTATTATACCAGAAGGTATCAGTCTTGCCATTGTCATACATATAATTCAGCTTTTGGAGATCTGCATTTCTGTAAACGAAGTTGCCGTCAAGTGATATTATGGTACGATAACCTCCCCCCATTATTAACCCGCAGTAAGAATAGGGGTT
The DNA here is from genome assembly GCA_001515955.1 of Clostridia bacterium BRH_c25. Next base: position 11,692 of record LOES01000072.1, read on the forward strand.
TTCTTCAGGGTAAGCTTATCCTTAACACGCATGCTGTTGAAGGCTTCGTCATAATCAAACAGTATTCTTTGTACCCAGTAATATTGATAATATCACTTGTGCGTTCCGCATGCTTTATTGCTTTTGCCCACAGCGAGTATGCAACTGAACTGCATAACAATCCAAGAAGGATCACACTCACCCAAGAAGCCAGACTCACTTGCGCAGATTTTGGGATTGCTGAAGGTATAAATGGGAAAAAAACAACAGATGCACCAATTCCAATGCTGCATCTGTCTCCCCATATACACATAATAATTACGCCGATCATCTCTAACGCAATGACCGGTATTTCAATTACTGAAAGGCGCTCATGGTAAATTGCTGCGCAAATGATCATGGTAAAAATCGGAGATGTGGCATATATTACGCTTGACATGCCGGTTGATACAGTCTGTGCTCCTATGCTGCATGTAACCGCGTGAATTGTAAATCCAAACATACCGGATACAATTACCAATGGTACATCCTTCAATCTTGGCAACGGTGCATGTGTCACAATCAAATACATCAGCATAAATGCCGAGGCAATTGAATATCGAAATACATTGAGTTGAAAGGGTGAAAAATCTTTTACTGCTATTCTGTTGAATATGTAAGGCAGAGCCCAGAACACAATAGATATTATTGCATATATCTGATACTTTCCATTTTTCATAAATACATCTTTAGAAATGGGAGCTATAGCTTTTCCATAGCTCCCACAACACATAATTTTTAATACAATTTGCTAAGGCCGATTTTGCGTTCCACAATATAAATTACAACAGCAGCCACAATAATAAACAGCGTTGCATAAGCGGATATTAACGGAGTAAACGACTCAGTGATATAAGAATACAGTCTCAGCGGGAATGTAACTGTCTTTGCACTCTTCATGAACAGGATAATTACACATTCATCAAAAGCGACAACGAACGAGAACACTGCGCCGCCGATAATGCCCTGTTTGATGCATGGAAGTGTAACATTGAACAATGTCTTCACAGGTGTTGCCCCCAGGACAAGAGACGCTTCTTTAAAACTTGTCTCCAGGCCTACCAGATTTGCAGTTACAGTACGTATTACATACGGCATTTCAATGATTGAATACGTGATGCACAGCTGGCAACGAGGAGGATAATATGCCAGATCGAACATATCCAGGTCGCCACCACGGCACTTGTTTTCAAAGCCGCATGCGTAAGGAAGAGTGCCAAAAATCAGCTGGCCATTCAGTTTCGCATGTTGAACAACTGCTCTCTGACCAGGATTTGCCAGGATCATATTGCAAATAACAGGAGCCTTATCAACATAAAGTTCTGCTACGATTCTGGCATCATCAATCATAATTTCAACTTTCTTGTTTGCCATGACAGTTAAATTCCTTTCTTCATCGGTTCTTATAGTTCTCTCAAACTCGAAATCTTGAACTATTTACCTCTTTATTCTATGTCTGCATTTACCATTAAGCAACTGAATAAATCTTATACCGTTCATTCATAATTTGAATACACATTAAAAAGAAGTATGCTCATCGAAATTACGTGATGAGCATACTTCTTGCATTACATTTCAGATGTCAGGAATCAGATCTTCATCTCACCGATTTCATTCTCAACAGCTGCAATCAGGCTGCCATCAATGATAGCAGCTTCGCACCGATTTATGTCACCATAAAGCGGGCGATCTTCTTCCAGTGTTGCGCAGACGTCTCTGATAACGCCATATGCCTTCTTTGTGCCGTCGCCAAGTCCCTTGTTTTCACTAAGATCAATCGCCTGGCATGCGCACATCAGTTCCATAGCAAGTACACGTCTGACATTATTCATGATGTCTTTCGCCTTTCTTGCGGCAATCGTACCCATGCTGACATGGTCTTCCTGATTTGCAGAAGACGGAATGCTGTCAACACTTGCAGGATGTGCCAGTACCTTATTTTCAGAAACAAGTGCAGCTGCAGAATACTGCACAATCATAAAACCGGAATTCAGGCCGCCATTCTTGACCAGGAATGCAGGGAAGCCGCCAATTGCCGGGTTGACCATTCTTTCAATCCGTCTTTCAGAAATATTTGCAAGCTCGGACAGCGCAATTCCGAGAAAATCAAAGCACAGTGCCATTGGCTGGCCATGGAAGTTACCGCCGGATATACCCTCTTTTGTTTCCTTGAAGATAATGGGGTTATCCGTAACTGAATTAATTTCAATTTCGACTTTGGATTTAATATAGTTAATAGTGTCTTTGCCGGCGCCATGAACCTGGGGAACGCAGCGCAGCGAATAACCGTCCTGCACGCGGATTTCGCCCTGCCTGGTAACATTCCTGCTGTTCTTCAGTAATCGTACAAGCAGCTTTGCTGTATCCATCTGGCCGGCATGCGGTCTGATAACATGCACTCTTTCATCAAGAGCATCAATAACGCCATGATTTGCTTCAAAGCTGAGTGCCGCTGCAACGTCTGCAACCTTCAGCAATTCCAGTGCATCGTATAGAGTCAGTGCGCCAACGGAGGTCATAGCCTGCGTGCCGTTAATCAGGGCAAGTCCCTCTTTTGCAACCAGTTCAATGAGCGGAATGCCAACCTTTTCCATTGCCTCTGCGCCACTCATTACAGTACCTTCATACTCCGCTTCACCCATCCCGATCATCGGCAGAACCATATGCGACAGCGGAGCCAAATCGCCGCTTGCGCCCAACGAACCCTTCTGCGGGATCTGCGGGGTGACGCCCTTGTTCAGCATTGCAATCAAAGTTTCAACAACTTCCATTCTGGCGCCGGAAAATCCTTTTGCAAGATTATTTACTCGCAGAAGCATGATACCCCTTGCTACATCGCGCGAAAACGGTTCACCTGCGCCAACAGAATGTGTAATGATCAGATTCCTCTGAAGTATCTTGCTTTCATCCTGGGAAATAGAAACATCGCTGAATTTGCCAAAACCGGTCGTGATACCATAAACAACCGCATCGCTTTCGACCAGTTCTTCGACAACTTTTCTGGATTCAGAGATATTTTTCTTTGCTTCTTCAGACAGTTCAACATGCACATCATTCCGGCAAACAACTGCCAGTTTTTCCAGCGTCAGATCCTGTCCCGTAATAATTACTTTGTTCATAGCTAATCCTCCTTATTGTTTCTTTGCTCCTGTTCCGATTCTATATCTATTATAGTCGATAAAATATCGTATTTTCCGTTTTACCTCATGCGGTTTATTTATACCTTATATTCCACTTATTTATTTGAAGCCAGTCACAATATTGGTATCAGAAACCCTGTTTCATTCATCTTTAAGCTTGTTAATGACATGGAAATCCCTGTAGATGCTGGCAAGTTGTCTAATGAAAGGATGAATAACTTTCCAAGTCAGCTGTTCGGCGAAGAACAGCAGCGCGTATCCATCGCGCGGGCGCTTTCTAAAAACCCGCAGATTGTCCTGTGTGATGAACCGACGGGCGCATTGGATTCAGAAACGGGCAGAATGGTTTTGGGTCTGATTCACGATGTTTCGCATGATCTGGAGAAAACGGTCATTATTGTGACGCATAACACCCCTATCGCCGAAATGGCCCAGACGGTCATACATATGAGGGATGGAAAAATAAACGAAATCAAGCAAAATTCCAATCCGAAAAACGAAGAGGAAATCGAATGGTAAAAAGTACGCTGTTTAAAAAAGCTTTACGGGATATGTGGAAATCGGAAGCGCAGTTTATCTCGATCTTTATTATGGCCTTGCTGTCCGTGAACATCGTTACGGGCTCCGACTGCATCTGGAAGACGATCGAAGTCAAATCCGAAAGTATGTATAATTCCACAAACTCCTCCGATATATGGATCTCAATAACGAACCCTTCTGAAAAGCAGTTGTGGGCTGTTTCTAGAGTAAGCGACGTCTCAACGGTCGAAAAGCGCTTTAATGTAAATACGGGCACGGATTTAAAAGACGCCCCGATTCTTAAAGTCTATACCCTTTCTGATCAGAGCACTTTGGACGTTCCGAAACTGCAGGAAGGCAGTTTTAAAAGCAGCAGCGGTGCGATTCTGGGTGCTACTTTTGCCAAAAGGCGCGGTATTAAAATAGGAGACAAATTTTCCATAGAGCTGAACAAGAAGTGGATTTCAATTACTGTCGAAGGCCTGGCCCATTCCAGCGAGCAGATAGAATAATTCAAAGGCGGCTCCGGCGCATTGCCAAATTAGGTTTGCTGGTCGGTCCAAAGCATTTCGCTTTATGCCTGCCTAAGGCTTCTTAATGAAACTCCTGCCTCGCTTTTACGCGATAAGCCTCCAAAAGGAGGCGGACGCATATTCCTTGAGCGTTTTTCCGGGATTTGGAACCGGATAAAATTCAGCAGAAGACTCATTGCGCGCAATACGGTGAAAAACAGAATACGCCTTATCATGAGCGTATTGGGTATCACAGGCTCTGCGGCGCTTATTGTCGCAGCGTTTGCTCTAAACAATATGATTTCCGGGGTTTCAACGAAGGTCTACGGTCATATATAAATAAAATACTTCTGGATGATAAGGCGGACTCCCATTTGGTACAGAATAAGCATTTTGATGCGGTGATCCAGGAAGTGAAAGACACAAGCGTTAAAATAATCTGTCCTGACGGTACGCACGCCATGAAACCACTCACTGTTACCACAGGATACAGCCCTCTTCTAAATTTGAAAGATTTGGACGAGAATCCGCTTGAGTTGAGTAATGACGGCATCGCTGTATCGAGAAAGCTTACCTAAACCCTGAAAATTAAAGTTGGCGACCGTATAAAAATCAAATGTTCTAATAAAGGTTACGTTACTATGCCCGTAGACAGGATCTTCTATATGGCGGCAGGGCAGGGTATCTTCATGAAGGATACGCTTTATAAGTCCATCGGTGAAAATTCGAACCTTCGGCGATCCTCGTACAATGGAAAGGTCAGCCGGACAAAGCTTTCTTAGACAGCGATTCGTTCAAAGAATATGTGAACATGAGCACACAGATCAAAAATACGGATTCAACGACAACCGTAGTCCTTATAGCTGCGACAATGATGATACTCATGGGGGCAATTTTGATCTTTGTTGTTCTATATAACATCAGTATCGATTTCTTATCCACGGTAGTGGGTTTGTCTGTCAAGGAAGGAGGTCATGTTACTATGGGGCAGCCCCTGACCACAATCGATATGTCCGAATACCTGACGTCTGTCGAAAAGCTCGAGCAGCAGCTTTTGATCAACGAGGCGGGTTTGAAAACCGCTACACAGGATACAAGCTCTCTGAAATCAAAACAAGTCCAGCTTTCACAAACTGAGAGCGCAAACAGCGTAAACTTGGAGAAGCAAAACAGCTCAATTGCGGCCTCGCAGATCGATTTAGACAATATGAAGAATAAAAGTGTAAAAGCTTACTTACATGGCAATCAGATTATCTCCTGTGTGGACAACGGAATTGTACAGAACATTAAGGTAAATTACGGAGCCCGGTTGGGAACCCAAAACGTGCCAACCTCCGTGTTGCAGCTTATTGATGCGGATTCCATTGTGATCCATGCTGAAATCGACGAAGAATTTATCAGAAATGTCAACCTCGGAGAAAGCGTAAAAATTATTCCAGAATTTTACGACACCTTTTCCATGGCGGGAACAGTTACTCAGATTTCAAATATTTCAATTGAAAAGGATGGAAAACGCAAAGCGACCAGGAAAACGAAGAAGGCTTGCGTATTCTAAGAGGATATAATAAGGACCGGCGTCCGGAATACAAACAAGTAGTGGTAGGCAAGATTGTAAATGAGCATGGAATAGCTATTGCATCCTCGAATATGAACGGCAACACCTCTGATACCGAATAGAATGAAAAAGCGATTAAACTGATAAAAGAGATCTTCGGAGAGCGGCTTGACAGTATTACCTATATAGCAGATTCTAAGCTTATCAATCTGTCATTGTTTAAGCAGCTGATGAAATCCGGATAAGCCTTCCATGTAATGAAGTCTTATGGTTTTATTTAAAGAACATTATTTCTCCAAAAGACTCACCTCACAAATTTCATTAGCTGTTATTACGGCTTTTATTCACTTCTTCAATGCATGATCTTTTCGACTAAACCATTTGAGTAGTGCTATGACCTCGTCTGTACTTCAACGAGCAACTCAACATCTCCTTGGGCTCTGTCATATATAAGGCTTCTGCTTCTATATCAAACTAAAGCATACATCTCCCGGATAAGTTTTTTAAGGCGCAATATATCACCCGAACAAACCGAAAGCTCATCAATACCTATATTCAGAAAGACTTTTGTCATCGCAGGATCAGCACCTAATTCTCCACATATTCCCACCCATATACCCGTTTCGTGGGCACTGTGCACAACTTGTGAAATCATGCGCATGATCGCAGGGTGGTGTGGATTGTAAAATTTATCCAATTCTGGGTTTTGGCGATCTATTGCCAGTGTGTATTGGGTTAGATCATTGGTACCAATGCTGAAGAAATCCACTTCCTTCGCTAGCAAGTCACTTATCATGACTGCTGCGGGTGTTTCAATCATAATACCCAGCTCCACACCAGGACAGTATGTGATTCCTGCAGCATCCAACCCATCCATTACACGTGAAATGATGCTTTTTATTTCGACAATCTCCTCTACTGCAATAATCATCGGGAACATGATTGCAATGTTGCCAAAAGCGCTCGCACGCAGCAGAGCGCGCAACTGAGTTTCAAACAATGCAGGGTTTGTAAGACACAAGCGGATAGCCCGGTACCCTAAAGCAGGATTTTCTTCCTTTTCCAGGCCGAAATACTCTGCTTTCTTGTCCGTGCCAATATCAATTGTGCGAATAATTACTTTTTTATCACCCATTGACTGTGCCACTTTTTTGTAGGCCTCGAACTGTTCCTCTTCAGTGGGAAAGGTTTCTCTACCCAAGTATAAAAATTCACTACGGAACAGGCCAATCCCTTCTGCATCATTTTCCAATGCGGATGCCACATCCTGCGGTCCGCTAATATTTGCATACAGCGCAATGCTTTTACCATCCTGTGTCACGGCTTTTTTGCCTTTTAGCTGCTGCAAAAGAAAGGTTTTTTCAGCCTCCTGCCGCTGTTTTTCGGTGAATACCGCAAGGGTTTCGGCATCCGGCCGGATGTAGACCGTACCAGTAAATCCGTCTACAATTGCCTGTTCGCCGTCCAGTTCATCGGTAATATCACCATCCATATTCACCACGGCGGGAATGTTCATAGTGCGCGCTAAAATAGCAGTATGCGAATTGACAGAGCCCTTCTGGGTGACGAAGGCGAGTACTTCTCTCTTATCCAGCTGTACCGTTTCGCTGGGTGCTAAATCCTCCGCTACAATAATAGAGGGCTGCGCCAGCTGCTTTACACCACTACTTTTTCCACACAAAACCACTGCTAGCTGTCCCGCAATATCCCGGACATCAGCTGCTCTCTCCTTCATGTAGTCATCCTCCATGCTCTCAAGGTTCTGTGCAAATGTTTCGCTAGCTTTTGTGACCGCCCAGGCTGCGTTTATCCGTTCATTGCGAATAGGTTGCCGCATTGCCTCCTGAAAATCATCATCCTGCAGCATAATTTGGTGCATTTCAAAAATCATGGCACTATCTTCCCCTGCTTGTATAAGCGCTTTTTTATGCAGCGTTTGTAGCTTATACAGCACAGTATCTATCGCATTTTTGAGACGCCTTATCTCTGATTCCGGTTCTTCTATATAATATTCCATAGCTTCCCGATGCTCTTTCCTGTAAAATGCAACCTTGCCTATTGCAATGCCACCACAAACGCCCTGCCCGCTTAAAATATCCATACTGAACTTCACCCTTTCTTGATCTCCATCTACAGGTTTTGTAAAAAAAACCTCTCTAATGCAGTAATGGCCTCCATCTCATCCACACCATTGGCGGTAACGGTTATGATGTCACTACATTTTACACCCAATCCCATTACAGTGAATATCTTTTTTAGGTTAGCCAATTTACCGGCAGAATTTATGATGGCCAGCTCGCATTCATAATTCATACTTAATCGCACAAGCATCCCAGCTGGTCTTGCGTGAATACCTAAATCATCAGTAATGGTATATTTAAACTGTTGCATAGTATTGCCTCCTTTGCATGTTAGTTTTCACGTATACCTGAGTGTTTCCTCAATCTTGACCTACGGAATAAGGATACTAGATACCCGGTTGACAAAATAGAAAGTACTGTACCCAGTCCCACAATGCCACCAAATAAAAATCCAAGTAGCGCATACATCGCATCTACTGCCGTGCGCAAGTATACATAGCGAATATGAGTTTTTCGTTCCAGTGTCAATAACAGCGCATCCAGGCCATTTACTCCGAGCCTTAACTCTATGAGTAATGCGGCACCAATTGATAATACAACTTGCCCCAGCAACAAACACATTACACGCACTGCAAGTGCATTGCTAAGTTCAAACTTACTCAAGCACAAGCAGTAAAAGTCAATAAAAAAACCTACTGAAAAGGAATAAGCTATTGTGCCTATACCCAGCTGTTCACGCGAAAAAAACAGTGCAGCCATCAAAATGGCGGCATTATAAATTAATGCAGCACGCCCAACCGAAATCTGCAGCAAATAATGCAGCCCTTCCTGCAAGATGGTAAGTGGATCAGAGCCCAACCCGCTTTGCAAAAACAAACTTACACCCAGAGAAGTTAAATTGATCGCTGCCAACAATAGGATGGTACGCCGGATATTAAGTGTTTTAATCATGTTGTATTATGTTTTTGCCATTTGTTTTGATGACATCCCGGTACCAGAAATAGCTGTCCTTTAAAATGCGCTTGCCGCTTCCTTTACCCTCATCATCAATATCCACATAGATAAAACCATAACGCTTAGACATTTCTGCCGAAGAGCAACTGACGATGTCAATTGGGGACCACGCGCAATATCCCACCAACTCAACACCATCTCTTATAGCCTCGCGCATCTGTATTAAATGATCATTCACATATCGGATACGATACGGGTCATGAATCCCGCCATCTAAATCCACTGTGTCTCGTGCCCCTAGCCCGTTTTCTGTAATAAACAACGGGCAGTTGTATCTGTCATAATAGGTGTTCAAAGCTGTGCGCAAACCCAGCGGATCAATTTCCCATCCCCATTCGCTCGCAGCAAGATAAGGATTTTTGCATTTATCGGTTGGTTCATAGGTGTTTTTGCTTGCATCATTTATTTTTGTGTAGTAATAGCTAAAAGATAAATAATCCATTGTGAAAGTGCTCAGCAGCTCCTCATCCCCCGACTCGAATACAATATTAATATTGTTATCCGCAAAGTACCGCAGCGCATAGCCAGGATAAAATCCGCGCATAGCCACATCAGAAAACAAGAACTGCATCTGGTTCTTGCGCATATTAAATAGTATATCCTCCGGCTTACAGGTGGCTGGGTGAGCAATTTTATCACTGAGCATGGTACCCACCATCACCTTGTCGTATTTTGATGCAATTTTTTTTGCCATCGCCTGCGCCACAAATTGATGATGTACCGCCTGATAAGTAGCCTGCAGCATGTTGTCATAATTTTCTTGCAACAACCCCAGTGAATTAAAGGTCAGCAAATTTATCTGGTTAAACGTAATCCAATATTCAACTTTATTGCTATATCTTTGGAACAAAACCTCACATAACCGCACATAAAAATCCACCAGCTTGCGGTTGCCCCAGCCCCCATATTCTTTTACAAGATGCACAGGCAACTCATAATGAGAGATAGTCATCACCGGCTCAATATTATTAGCGAGCATTTCGTCAATAAGTTGATCGTAAAACCGGAGCCCCTTCTGATTTGGTTCGATTTCATCACCCTTTGGGAAGATGCGCGCCCAATTGAACGAGGTACGCAGGCACTTCAGCCCCATTTCCCGCATCAATGATAGATCTTGTTTGTAGGTGTGAAAAAAATCAATGCCCTGCTGCTTGGGGTAGTATTTTTTATGGTCAATAGTCAATGTTTCACGAGTGTTTTTCAGGGTAAAGTCTTCTCGGCGGTCGTCACGGTTTTGCTTGTATTCATGTGCGTGAAAATCAGCAATTGAAAGACCTTTTCCATCTACATCAAATGCACCTTCTGCTTGATTAGCAGCTATAGCACCACCCCACAAAAAGTCCCCGGGAAATTCTTTGTATATTCTTTTCATTGCGATTCCCTCGGTTTCTCCAACGCCTCAAAACGTTTGTCTATCTTTTTAAAAATTTTCAGAAATTGCTTCGCAAGATGCAACTCACTACTAATGGTCATCAGAGTATCCTGCGCATGTGTGAACAACATCGAAGGTGTATGCGCAATCCCCCGCACTTCGTCCTGCACAATATTTGTTTGTGCGTTATGTGCAGATTTTATTTTATTTTGTGCCTGTGCAATTTTTTCTATTGCCAACTCAAAGTCATTATTCTCCATCAGTTCCAGAGCCTCTGTGATATACACTCTGGCATCACCTGCATCCATAATGATTTGCATCGACACCATGTTAATGTCTACAGTTTGTTTTTCCATATTTAAACCTCACTTGATTGAAATATATAGGAAGAAGATAAATGTTCAATACATCCGCCTTCTTCCTATAGATTTTAGGAAATTCTTACCTTTTACCAGACTTTCCTTACTGTGCCTGTTCTTCTTTTTTTACTTCCTGTGCTTCGTAAATCTTATAAAATGGGAACCATATGGCAAATGCGGCTGCAAAGTTAACAGCGGTTAAAATAATGCCACGTATATCCTTTGTCACCAACCAGCTGGAAATGCCAATGGGACAATACCACATGGAAAACACTTCAGACGGGATAGGAACAAACCCCAGCTTGAGTGCAAAATATGTAATAGTGGGTAATACCAGCGCGATAATCCACATAGGAACCATCAACATGGGATTCCATGCAATTGTGCCAAATACTACGGGCTCGTTGATATTGAGAACACTGGGAACAACAGATGCACGCCCTAATGCCTTAAGCCTTTTAGACTGTGAAATGATGAGTAATAATACTAACGGCAGCGTGGCTCCACGACCACCCAAGCTTAAAAAGGCTGTTGTGGCTTCGGCGGTGAATGGATATTGCGCACTGAGTCCGGCAGTTACTGCTTCGGTGTTTGCCGTAATTGCAAACAGGGTTACTGGGTTGATAATAGGTTGGAAAACCCATCCGCTTATACCCATCGAATACAGCAAAGTGGGAATAAAATATAGCAGAAGCATACCCGGCCAAGACTGAGCAATATTCACCAATGGCATAAACAGATTGACGATAAAATCATACATGTTAAAGCCAAACTGAATAACAATCAGCCAACCAATAAACACAATCACAAAAATAGGGAGCATCGAGTCAAACCATTCCTTAACAAAGTCAGGCATGACGGAATCTTCTTTAAAGAAAGTGACCTTACAGAATAGGTTCATCACAAAGGCCGTAAAAAGTCCGGCTACAATCGCCACAAACATTCCACCTGCTCCAAAGTTGGAAAAGTTATAGAGGTATCCTGCATCGCTGATAGTGGGATTCACAAGAATAAAGAACAATGAAATACCGGTAAATCCTGATATAAATTTCATCTTATTGTTTTTCTTGTTCTCCAGCACATAAAAGGGTATCAAAAACACCATAAAAACAGAGATAAGACCAAAGGTGTAGGAGCTAATTGGGGCAAGATTGGGAAGCTCGGGGATAAATTTTCTAATAACGTTAAATATAGTAATTAAGGAACCTACCAAAACCATTGGCAGCGTTTTTAAAATCGCCTTCTGCATTGCCGAAATCCAAGGGTTGTTTGCAATCTTTTCCATAGTGGGAGCAACCGATTTGCTCATCCAATCCATAAATCGCTGCATGATGCTTTTTTTTGCACTGTCATTTCCCATGATTATACACTCCTCTCAACACTAATCTAATTCTTTCAGCGCTGCTTCCAAAACGCTTGCACCATCCAATGAGGCGTAACTTTGCTGATCAATGAGCATAGCCTTGATTTTATAAGACTTTACAGACTCTTCAATCTCAGCAAGACGGTGTTTAAGATGTGGGCCAATCATCAGTAAATCAATCTCATCCACATAATCCTCGATTTGCGTATCACTCACTGCTTTGATAGTAACATCCAGCCCTTTTGCCTTGGCGGCTTTGCGCATGTTTTGTGCAATAAAGCCACTTGAAGCACCCGAACCGCATACAAGTAGAATTTTTTTCATTACCATTCCCCCTCATCATTACCATACTTTTTACTAAATAGGATTGACTTTATTTAATACTACAAAATTTATATATACTATTCAAATGTTTCGCTTTCCTAAGGTGCGGCAATCTTTTACCTTCAATAATTAATTACCGGTTCTAAGCTCTAAATAGCTTTCTTGTATTCAAACAGGGGTTGTGCTAAACTAAATTCAAAATATAGTGAGAAAGGGAATGACCATGAAGTTAGATAAAGATACGTTGTTGGATGTATTGCGTCAGCAAAATACGTGGGTGGATTCTACTTTTCTTACAGAGATTTTTAATGTATCCTCCAGAACCATACGCAATTATGTGTCTAAAATCAATGAAAACCTTGAGACACCACTTATCGAATCTTGTCACAAGGGATATCACATTAATTTGGAATCATTTCATCGGCTAAAAAAGAGCATGAAAAAATCACCTGTTGAAACACCGGAAGAGCGTGTAAATTATATTGTGCGCAAGCTGATCAGCTCACAAAATACTGTGAATTTCTTTGATTTGGCAGAAGAACTGTTTGTTAGTGACTCTACTTTGCAAAATGATATCAAGCGCGCAAAAAGCATGTTGCAATATTTCAACCTTAGAATAGTTCGCAATCAGAATATTATAAGCATTGAAGGGGGAGAACGCAACAAACGCAAGCTGATCCATCATCTAATTTCCATAGAAAACAACAACAATTTCATGGCGTTTACCAGTTCCGGAATTTTCTTTGACCGGAACAAATCCACTGAACTGAGCCATAATATCCCCTTAATCCTTCAGCGTCATCATATATATATTAACGATTTTGGGCTCAACAATATTATTTTGCACCTGTTGGTAACTATAGACCGCATTCAAAGCGGAAAAGACATTTCCGGAACTGTACCCCTTGAGAAAGTGCGTTCTACCAAGAATTTTTTTGCTGCGATGGAGATTAAAGCATTCATAGAATCAATATTAAATATTGATATTTCCGATGCAGAGTTATATTATTTAACCTTGAACATTTCCAGCAACAGCAACCCCATGGATTATTCCTTTGTGAACGCTGAAAATATCAATGATTACCTTGATGAAAAATATATTCTAATAACAAAAAAAACCATACAGCACCTGGAGGAAACATATTACTTAGAACCATTTGACGATGCCTTTATTGTAAAATTAACTATTCACATCCACAATTTGTTTCAGCGCGCCGTCAATAATGCTCATGTAAAAAATCCCCTTACCATAAAAATCAAAACCACTTATCCACTGATTTATGATATGGCAGTATTTGTCGCTAACGAAATTCGCGGCAATGAAAAAATTTTTATTAATGAAGATGAAATTGCATTTATTGCTTTTCATATCGGCACTTATATGGAAAGCAATAAAAACACCCAAAACAAGGTGAGTTGTATTTTTGTATACACCGATTACCACAACATGCATCAACCTGCGCTTGTGCAAATCAAGCAGAACTTTGAAAATGATTTAAACATCATAGCAATATCTTCTATCAAAGAGCTGTCTGCCACACTACCTCCTTGTGATTTGATCATTTCAACTGTGGATGCAGCTTTCGATATGGATGCTGCAGTAGTACAAGTAAATGTTTTTCTCACACAACGTGATATAGAACGGCTACGTGAAGAAATTAGCGCAATCAAGCTTATGAAAAAAAGTAATGTTCTTATCAGCAATATCAATCGGTTTATCGGTTACAGGTTGTTTGAAAAAGAGTTTTATGCGCACGATGAATTTGAGATGATTGAACTACTCACCTATGAGTGTTACCGGCTTGGGCTTTGCAATGCATCGTTTAAAGATGAAATATTGGAGCGGGAATCACTTTCTTCTACATCGTTTAATAATTCTGTGGCAGTTCCACATTCTTTAAAACACAATACACTGCGCTCGTTCTTATCAGTGGTGATCAACGAAAAGGGAATGCAGTGGGGAAATCACTTGGTACATGTTATCATACTCATTGGTATCAACAAGGATGATCATACAGCATTTCAAGAGATTTTTGACGATTTAATTGCTATTTTATGTGAACCTATCCTTCTCAACCAACTGATTAAATGTCAAGATTATGATGATTTTATCAACACACTAACCCCGTTGATGTTAAAGTAAGTTAAAAGAAGAATTTGACGCATTACATTGTCTGTTTATCTGCAACTAAACACGGCAAATTCACGAAACCACTTCCTTCCGAAATCCTTTTCAGAGGAGGTTTTTTTATGCCCCAAAAGCAAAAATGCAATACTGACTGAGTTTATTAAAGCTGGATTAAAATAGCATAAGTTAATTAATTTAATTCTTAATATTTTTACGTATTTTTATAAAATATTTACATATATGAACTAAAATAGTATAGTTACCTTAATTTGATAAAAGATTGAGTGAGGTGATTATTGTGGATACAATCGATATTAAAATTATTGATGTCTTAAAGGAAAATAGCAGGTCTACCATATCGGAAATAAGCAAAAAAGTAAACCTTTCCATTCCTGCAGTAGCTGAAAGAATAAGAAAAATGGAAGAAGCAGAAATAATTGAAAAATACACTATAAAAGTTAATAGAGAAAAAATGAACTACAAGATTTTA
>LOES01000073.1 GCA_001515955.1 Clostridia bacterium BRH_c25
CGTATGTGCATCAGAATGTACCGCCCATAATAATTACAAAATGGCTATAATAAAGGCAGGAGACAGAGGAACAATAGTGACAGGGCGTATAACAGGACATCCGGTGAGAATACTGAAGAATAAGCTGGCAAGGGATTTTGAAAAGCTGGAGAAAGCCAATGTGGGAGCTGAAGAATATGAGAAGCTTGGAGTAGGGAGGCTTAAGGCTGCAGTAGTAGATGGTGATGCTGACTATGGTTCGGTAATGGCCGGACAGATAAGTGGTCTTGTAAAGGAAATCAAACCTGCAAAGGATATTATAGAGAATATAATGAAGGAAGCTTTAATCGCGATAGAAAGAGTAAAAATATTAGCAAAGGAGGAATAAAATGTCAAAGATAGCTTGTATTTTCCCCGGACAGGGAGCTCAGTATCCGGGAATGGGAAAAGATTTGGCAGAAAATTATATAGAAGCAATGAGAATATTCGACCTGGCCAGTGAAAGGCTTGGCATAGACATGAGAGAGCTTTGTTTTGAAGGAAATGAAGAAGAGTTAAAAAAGACTGAAAATACACAGCCGTCAATACTTACTGCCAGCATAGCAATGCTTGAAGTACTTAAGCTCCGGGGGATTGAACCAGAGGTAACAGCCGGCTTGAGCCTTGGAGAATACTCAGCCTTGGTAGCATCAAGGGCAATTAGCTTTGTAGATGCAGTAGCACTGGTAAAAAAGAGGGGCAAGTATATGCAGGAGGCTATACCCGCCGGTGAAGGCACAATGGCAGCAATTATGGGCATGGGAAGAGAATCTGTAATGGAGTGCCTGAAAATGGCAAGGGACTATGGTGTAGTAGAAGCAGCCAACTACAACTGCCCCGGACAAATTGTAATAGCAGGACATACAAAGGCCGTAGAGCGTGCCTGTGCATTAATGAAGGAAAAAGGCGCAAAAAGGGCAATAATGCTGCCGGTCAGCGCACCCTTCCACTCAAGCCTCTTGAAGCCTGCAGGGGAAAAGCTTGCTGTCGAGCTTGAAAAAGTGGATATATCTGATAATGAGATGCCTGTGGTTTCGAATGTTAATGCCCAGGTGATAGTGGACAAATATCAAATAAAGAAATGCCTTGTTGAGCAGGTAAGCAATTCGGTACTTTGGGAAGACAGCATAAAGAATATGACGGAGATGGGGGTGGATACCTTCGTTGAAGTAGGACCAGGCAAGACATTATCAGCTTTCGTAAAGAAAATTGATAAAAGCCTTTATGTATATAATGTAGAGGACATGGAGTCCTTGGAAAATACTATAGTAAGCATAAGGGAGAGGTTGGAATGCAATTAAAAGGGAAAAACGCTCTGGTGACAGGTGGTTCGAGAGGCATAGGCAGATCCATTGCACTTCACCTGGCCGCAAAAGGAGCGAATGTAGTTGTCAACTACACTTCAAACAGGGAGGCAGCTCTCGCAGTTGTTGAGGAGATCAAAGCTATGGGTGTGTCGGGGATGGCTGTGAAGGCTGATGTTTCCAATAGTGAAGAGGTAGAAAATTTAGTAAATGAAGTATTAAATAGGTTCGGCAGCATAGATATATTAGTAAATAACGCCGGGATAACCAGGGATAACCTGATAATCCGCATGACAGAGCAGGATTTTGATGATGTAATAAGAATAAATCTTAAAGGTGCATTCATATGTACAAAATATGTATCAAAAGTAATGATTAAGCAAAAGTCGGGCAAAATAATTAATGTTTCCTCAGTGGTTGGCATAATTGGTAACGCGGGACAGTCCAACTATGCAGCAGCTAAAGCAGGACTCATTGGTTTTACAAAGTCTATGGCCAAGGAATTGGCCAAGAGAGGCATAAATGTGAATGCAGTTGCCCCCGGCTTTATAGAGACTGATATGACCTCCAGGCTGTCTGATAAGGTGAAGGAAGAATTTATCAATAATATTCCATTGATGCGAACCGGAAAACCGGAGGATATTGCGAAAGTGGTACTATTTCTTTCGTCGGAATATTCTGACTATATTACTGGGCAAGTAATTAATATTGACGGTGGTATGGTTATGTAATATTATCATATTAGAAAATCCTGAAGGGAGGTGAACTTGATGATTTTTGAGAAGGTTCAGGAGAAAGTAGCTGAACAGCTTGGAGTGGATGCAGAAGAGGTTACGTTGGAGTCTTCCTTCATTGACGATTTGGGTGCCGATTCACTTGATATAGTGGAGCTATTAATGGCACTCGAAGAGGAGTTTGATATAGAAATCCCTGATGAGGAAGCAGAAAAGCTTGCAACAGTCGGCGATGTGGTGGATTATATAAAAAACAATAAATAAAAAATGTCCCGTATAACGGGGCCTTTTTTTTGGTATAAAGGAGAGGAAGCAATTGAGCAAGAGAAGAGTGGTTGTAACCGGAATAGGAGTAATATCACCCATTGGTATTGGAAAGGAAGAATATTTCAAAGGCTTGAAGGAAGGAAAATGTGGTGTTGACTATATAACAAGGTTTGACACAGCTGGTTATGATACAAAAATTGCGGCTGAAGTAAGGGACTTTGATCCCTGCGAATATATTGACAAAAAAGAATGCAGAAGGATGGATAGATTTACACAGTATGCTGTTGCCGCTTCAAAGATGGCTGTTTCTGATGCAGGGCTGGATGTAGATTCGGTGGACAGCGACAGATTTGGAGTATGCATTGGCTCCGGTATTGGCGGTATGGAAACCCTTGAAACACAGCATACCATTTTAAGAGAAAAAGGTCCGGGAAGAGTAAGTCCATTTATGGTACCGATGATGATATCGAATATTGCTTCAGGCAATGTATCTATAGCCTTGAAAGCAAAAGGACCAAATACTACGGTTGTAACAGCATGTGCATCCGGTACCAATGCTATCGGAGAAGCCTTCAGAACAATTCAAAGAGGCGATGCCGATTTAATGGTTACAGGGGGAACGGAAGCTTCTATCACACCACTGTCATTAGCTGGGTTTTGCTCTATGAAAGCCCTGTCAACAAGAAATGACGATCCCAAGACAGCTTCAAGGCCTTTCGATAAGGACAGAGACGGCTTCGTAATGGGTGAGGGAGCAGGGATGCTGATTGTTGAAGAGCTTGAGCATGCCCAAAAGCGTGGTGCCGTAATATATGGAGAGGTTGTAGGATACGGTGCTACAGGAGATGCCTATCATATAACCGCACCATCACCTGATGCATATGGTGCATATAAAGCAATGCAGATGGCAGTAAATGATGCGGGTGTAGACGCAAAAGAAATTGATTATATAAATGCACATGGAACCTCAACAGATTTGAATGACAAGCTTGAGACCATGGCTATAAAGAGACTGCTTGGAGAGGATGCAAAAAAGGTTGCGATAAGCTCAACAAAGTCAATGACCGGGCATCTTCTGGGAGCAGCCGGAGCAATCGAGGCTATTGCCTGCCTTATGGCGATAAATGAGGGAGTAATACCCCCGACAATAAACTATACGACTCCTGATGAGGAATGTGATCTGGACTATGTACCTAATGAGGCAAGAAACAGGGAGGTAAAATATGCAATATCCAATTCCCTGGGCTTTGGAGGACATAATGCCAGTATCATGTTGAAAAAATATGAATAAATGATATGATAGAGATTGGGAATAATATTCCATTAGGAGTATATCCCAATCTTTTGTTTTTAGGGAGGAATAGAATTGTCAGCTATTGATCCTAAGAGACTGAAACAATTGAATGAGTTCGAAAGTATAATAGGATACTCATTCAAGGATATCAGTATTTTAAATAATGCCCTTACCCATAGCTCCTATGTAGCTTCAAAGGCAGACTTCCTTGAGCATAACGAGAGGCTTGAATTCATTGGAGACGCCATTCTTGATATGGTAATCAGCCTTCAATTATACAGTAAGTGCAAGAACTCCCCGGAAGGAAGCCTGACCAGGTTCAGAGCCGGGATTGTATGTGAGCAGTCACTTTATAATGCCTCGAATCGCTTGAAGCTGGGGCAGTATCTGCTATTAAGCAGAGGGGAGGAGAATACCGGGGGAAGAGGCAGGGTTTCCATTCTTGCAGATGCTTTTGAAGCTCTTATAGCCGCAATCTATCTTGATGGAGGCATAAAGAAATCCAAAGCATTCATTTTAAACAATCTTGGGGACATAATCAATGATGCTGTAGAAAACAGGATATTCAGTGATTATAAATCCTTCCTGCAGGAGCATGTACAGAAAAACAATACAGGCAAGCTGAGTTACAAGCTGCTTAAAGAGGAAGGCCCTGATCATAACAAAACCTTTGAAATAGCTTTGTACCTTAATAACTCAATAGTAGGCAGGGGAGAGGGACACAGCAAGAAGGATGCACAACAGGCGGCTGCCAGGGATGCGATTATAAGCATGGGTGTCAAGAATGAATAAGAAGCATTATATAATTCCAATATTTGTACCTCACAAGGGCTGTCCCCATGACTGCATATTCTGTAATCAGAAAAAAATTACAGGTCAGCTTGGAGAAGTAGCAGCAGGGGAAGTAAAAACCAAAATAGAAGAATATCTTTCTACAATACAGGCAGAAGGGAGTCATATAGAAGTTGCATTCTATGGTGGCAGCTTTACCGCTGTTTCGCTGGATTATCAAAAGGAGCTTCTGGCAGCTGCCTGCAGCTATGTTGAAGAAGGCAGGATAGCGAATATCAGGGTATCAACAAGGCCGGACTGCATAGACAATGAGATAGCAGAAAACTTGAAAAAATATAGAGTAAGTATAGTAGAGCTGGGCGTCCAATCAATGGATGAAGAAGTGCTTGAGCTATGCAATAGGGGCCACACCCCGGAGGATGTGGTTGAAGCAGTGGGGATACTGAAGGAATATGGACTGACTGTCGGTGTTCAGATGATGATAGGCTTGCCCGGGGACAGTGAGGAAAAAGCTTTGGGAACAGCAAGGGGGCTTATCAGGCTGAAGCCTGATATAGCAAGGATATACCCTGCTTTAGTAATAAAAAATACATACATGGAGGATATGTACCTGAGAGGTGAGTACAAGCCTCTGGCCCTTGAAGCAGCTGTTCAATTATCGAAGAAGCTGCTGATAATTTTTGAGGGGAACGGTATAAATGTTATTAGAATAGGACTTCAGCCCACAGAGAACATTCATATAGGCAGGGATGTGGTTGCGGGGCCCTTCCATCCGGCTATGAGGCATCTGGTTGAATCCGGTGTCTACAGAGACATGCTTGAGCAGCTATTGGAAAAAATGCGGGGAAAACACCGGAGCATTACTTTGAAAGTCAATCCGAAAAATGTTTCAGAACTGGTAGGTCACAGAAAAAGCAATATTAACTATATTAAATTAAAATATTTTATCGACAAAATTGAGATTTCACAGGATAATTTTGTTGAAGCTGGTACGATAATGCTTATTGACGGTGAAAAAAGCATTAATATGTCAGAAAAAGACTATTATTCCATATCGTCTAAATAAAGGAATTAGAAAAGTTATATAGAATATTACATTATACTATTCAGTCAAATATAGGAGGTATTCTGAAATGGAAGTACTAAAAGTATCAGCTCAGTCACAACCAAAATCAGTTGCTGGTGCACTTGCTGCTGTATTAAGGGAAAGAACGACAGCAGAAATACAGGCAGTTGGTGCAGGTGCTGTAAATCAAGCAGTTAAGGCAATAGCAATTACAAGAGGTTTTGTAGCACCTAACGGAATAGACCTGGTAGTAGTCCCTGCTTTTTCAGAAATACAAATTGACGGGGAGGACAGAACTGCAATAAAGTTCATTGTGGAGCCAAGATAAAATGCCGATAACTATGCATAGATTTATTTTATGAAAGCCTATTACAGTATATTGTGATAGGCTTTATATTTTGCCTTTAGGCAAAACAGATGCGAGATACGAGACTCGAGATGTGAGGAAAGCCAGGGTATTCCTTGGGGGTACAGATACGGGTAACACTGAGCACACGGTGGATTTTTATAAGAGTCTCCGAAGCATTGCTTTAGTTCTCGCATCTCGCATCTAGTGTTTGCAGCCTATAGCATATAAGTACAAGTTGTGTTAAAATATATTAGTTAAAATATGTTATTCGGGAGTGACTGAATTTGTTTTTGAAACAGCTTGAGATACACGGTTTTAAATCTTTCGCAGAAAAAATTGAGCTTAACTTCGGGAATACCATAAATGCTATAGTTGGCCCAAACGGCAGCGGTAAAAGCAATATATCCGATGCTATAAGATGGGTATTGGGGGAACAAAGTGTCAGAGCCTTAAGAGGGAGCAGGATGGAGGATGTCATTTTTGCCGGCAGTGACAGCAAGAAAGCCCTGGGCTTT
>LOES01000074.1 GCA_001515955.1 Clostridia bacterium BRH_c25
TAAACGCTTTACCAACATATTGGTGGCAGTATTATCGCTTAGAATGATCATAAGCTTGCACAGGTCTTCCACTGTTACCTCCAACCCGCTGTGCATGTACGAAAGGGCACCGCAGGAGGGCATTTTATCATCATCGCATAGTGTCATCACTTCATCTTTAGAGATCGTTCCAATTTCCATCTGATGGAACGCCTCAACAAGGACCGGAACCTTTATCACACTGGCGGATATAATGCTTTTTTTCTCATTGAAAGATAGAGTTCCGCCTGTAGTAAGGCTTTTGTAGTATACTCCAACCGTACCTTTCAGCTTTTTTATATTGTCATATAAGTAGCTTTCAAACAAAATGCATTCCCCTCCATTTTTGAAATAGTCCATATATTTTCATGACTATAATACCATATTATTTGACACTCCCACAGCTAAAGCAATGGGATTCTTGAGTGATTAAACCGAAGTGCATTTCTGCTATCGGAGTATGACCTCAAGCTCAGGGTATGCCATTACCCCTCCTGAACCAGTGCATTGACAGCTATTTGCTGTTGCAGCTCAGGCTGATAGACTTTTACCGTCTATCACAGGTGCATGTATGATGTTTATTGCACCCAATCGATCTCTATGGGTTTTATAACCACATGAGCACTGGTATTCCCTATCCTTTGCTTTATTTAGAGTTCCACACTTAGGACATAGTTGGCTTGTATGCTTTGGGTCTACATATTCAACAGTAATACCTGCAAGTTTTGCTTTATACTCGATAAATTGTGCCAGACGATAGAATGACCATGTATGCAGATTCTTTTCGTTTTTACGGCTTGTTCTTGCCGTGTTTCTTATATTCGTTAGCTTTTCCATACGAATTGTAGAAACATTGTTTTGAATTGCAAAATCAATGATACTTCTGCTTATTTTATGGTCTTGGTCTTTCATCCAGCGTTGTTCTTTATCGTTCAGCTTGCGAATTGCATCAAGTTTCTTCCCTTTGCCTAACGCTTGGCGTTTTGCTCTGAATTTGCGTTTGATATATTTGTTCATTCTTCCATTACCGAAAAATTTAGTTTTACCTGATTCAGTTACAGCGACCGCAGGAACTTTTAATCCTAAATCAACCCCCATTAATTCACTTCCTATGGATAACTTTTTAGGGATACTTACGCTTATTTGTGCAATCCATTTACCAGATTTTTGAGTTATACGCAATGAGACTGATTTATACTGAAGGTATTCAAGTTGATAATTGGTGGTCAGCATTTTAACAGAGATTCTTTGAGATTTTTCGTTGACGTTAATCGGAAAATTCAAAATACCGTCTCTAAAGCTGTAGTTCTGATTGTTCCATATACAGACAGGTTTTTTAAGGATCGGTACTTTTATTGTCTTTTGTTCTTCAGCAGGCTTTTTTGAATTAACTTTTACTGCTTTGCGATACTTTGAAAATATGCTTTTTGAGTCTCTGATAGCTTGATTCTTGACTGCACTTGGCATATCGGATGGAATATCTTTAGATGAAAGTTTTAGCAATGAGTCGGCAGAAACCATATTGGAAACAATGGTATTGACAGTAGAAATATATTCCGTAGAAATAGCTTTAAGCAGCTTTGCTTGCTCATTATTTGGTATGATTCTAAATTTTACTGTTATATCCATTGTTTCACCCCCTGGTTTTTTGTTCATCGACATAGCGTTTTATGGTTTCGCTAGACACGTTTTCTGCTGTAGATACAAAATAACTTCTTGTCTATATTATACTATTACTACAACGTTATAACAAAATATTTGTGCCATTCATCCCACGGCTAAAGCCGACAAGTATGGTTGAGCTTTCTGGCACTTATCTGTAATAAAGTAGTAGTATAAAAGAAACTCCGGTACCGGGCATATAGAACAAGAGACTATGCACCCGGTACTTTTTATTAAAAAATGACCAAGCGGTCATTGACTGTTGGTTAAATATGTTATATAATGACCATGTGGTCATTTGGTGAAATATAAGGGGGAAATACTTAATGGAACCAATTATTACAATTAAGAATGTAGTAAAAGAATATATAATGGGAGAGGTAAAAATAAGGGCTGCAGACGGGATATCCTTTGAAGTAGGTCAGGGTGAGCTGGTGGTAGTTCTTGGACCCAGCGGAGCAGGCAAAAGCACTGTGCTGAATATCTTAGGCGGAATGGACTTTCCTACTTCAGGAGAGGTCTGGGTCAATGGGAAGGATATAGCAAAATTCAATCAGAATGAACTGACAATGTATAGAAGGAAGCATATAGGTTTTGTATTCCAGTTCTATAATCTTATGCCCAATCTTACTGCGCTGGAGAATGTCGAGATTGCTGCACAAATCTGTGATGACCCTATGGATGCTGCTTCCGTATTGAATGATGTGGGGCTTGGTGAAAGAATGGTCAATTTCCCGGCCCAGCTTTCAGGCGGTGAGCAGCAGAGAGTCTCAATAGCCAGGGCGGTTGCGAAGAATCCAACCTTGCTTCTATGTGATGAGCCTACCGGCGCCCTGGATTATATGACAGGCAAGTCAATACTAAAGCTGCTGCGTGATGTGAACCGTGATTTTAAGAAAACAGTGATGATAATTACCCATAACAGTCCCATTGCCCAGATGGCGGATAAAGTGGTCAGGATCAAGAACGGGAAGGTAGAAGCGGTGGAGTTGAATGAAAACCCTGTACCGATAGAAAGGATTGAATGGTAATGTGGATCTTTTTAAAAAAGTTTTACAGGGATCTGGGAGAATCCAAAGGGCAGTTCGTATCTGTTCTGGCTGTGGTCATTATCGGAGTCATGTTTTATACCGGGCTGAGTTCCGCCCTGGAAGGCCTTTCTGGTGCGGGGGACAGGTATTTTACGGAGTACCGTATGGCAGACATATCGAGCTCTGTATTTCGCGCTCCGGAAGGAGTGATCAAAAGGATCGAGGCTATTCCCGGTGTAAAGCTGGTGACAGGCAGAGTCATACAGGATGTAAGGATAAGCATGGAAGGCCGAAATGCAATGGTAAGACTTATTTCTCTTCCTGATAAAAAAAGGAATGTTGTCAATGACATAATGTTAAAGTCCGGCAGCTATTTTTCAGCCGATTCCGGAAACCAATGCATAGTATCAGAGAATTTTTTCAAAGCCAACAATCTTAAGATGGGACAGACAATCGAACCCATCGTTAACGGGGACCGGGTGAAGCTGAAGGTAGTAGGGACTGCCAAGAGTCCCGAATATACCTATGAAATCCGGGAGGCAAGTGAATTGATACCCGATCCTGAAAAATTCGGTGTAGTTTACGTAAAGAAGTCATACTTGCAGGCAATACTGGATTATAAGGGCTCGGTAAACGATATCAGCGTATTATTGAACCAGGAGGGCGATGTTAAAAAAGTCAGGGAAGAAATGAAAAAAGTGTTGGGACAGTATGGATTGACCAGTACTGTGGAAAAAAAGGACCAGCTCAGCTATAGCATGTTCAGTACGGATGTAAAATCCTTGAAGTCTCTGTCGGCTATTTTCCCGATGCTTTTTTTCATTGCATCTGCGGTGATAATCTATATAACAATGACGAGAATGATTGAGAACCAGCGGACGCTGATGGGGGTTCTCAAAGCCCTGGGTTACAGCAATCTGGATATCATGCTCCACTACCAGACCTATCCTGTACTGGTCGGAGTACTGGGAAGCATTGCCGGGTCGCTGATGGGAGTTTTTGTCGTCGGAGAAGCCTTACTCAGCTTGTTCAATACATTATATAATCTTCCCGCCGTGGAGTCTGCGGTCCGTCCGGGGATGATACTTCCGGCTGCGGTATTGGCACTGTTTTTCTGTGTTTTCGCGGGCTATAATGCGTGCAGGAAGGAGCTCAGACTGGTTCCGGCCGAATCTATGAGGCCGAAGCCTCCTGCCTCCGGCAGAAAAATGTTTCTGGAAAATCTCCGGCTGCTCTGGCGGAATATAAACTTCAGCTGGAAAATTATATTGAGGAATCTTTTCCGGTATAAAAGGCGTTCCGCAATGGCCTCCATGGGGATAATCTTTTCAATGGTGCTGCTGCTTGTCGCTTTGAGCTTCCAGAACTCAATGGACAATCTGATGGATATGCAATTCAATGAAATACAGAACTTTGATATAAAGATCAATTTTTCAAAGATAATGGATATGGATGAATTAAGTTATATACGGAGCATAGACCATATCGGATCGGTTGAACCGATACTGGAGAGCGGTATGGAAATTACCAGCGGATGGAGGAAGAAGGATATTGGGATCATCGCCCTTGGCAGAGAGTCGGAGCTATACGGTGTTTTTGATACTTCCGGCAATCCTGTGGAAATACCCAGGGAAGGGATACTGCTTCCGTCCCGTTTGATGGATACCCTGGGCCTTCGGACCGGAGACAAAGTATACCTGAGGTCCTTTTACCCCGGGAAGAATGAGGATAGGGACAAAAAAGCGGTGATTGTAAAAGGGATCACGTCGCAGTACATCGGACAAAGCGCAATATGCAGCACTGATTATCTCAATTATCTGCTCAGGGAAGGAATAGTGATGAATGCCGCCTATATCAGGCTTGAAGACCCCAAGCATGAAAAGGAGGTAATAGAAAGCCTGAAGGATATTTTAAATATAAGCACTATCCAGTCCAATTCGGAGGTAGTGGCCAATACGGAAAAAACCTTGAAATCAATGAGCGGCATAATAGTAACCATGGTACTCGGAGCGGGTATCCTGGCCTTTGCGGTTATATATAACATTACCAACATCAATATCTTTGAGCGCAGAAGGGAGATCGCAACTCTTTCAGTACTCGGGTTTACCACCCGGGAGCTCAAGAGCCTGGTATTCAATGAAAATTTCTTTCTCAGTGCCTTTGGGGTATTAGCAGGAATTCCTCCGGGAAGATATCTTGCGGATATTGTTATAGCACTGCAGGGAAATGACAATATGATGCTGCCCGCGATTCTCAAGCCTTCAAGCTATCTGTTCGCTGCATTGCTTATCGGTATCTTTACATTATTGGCTAACCTGTTGCTTGTGAAGAAAATCCGGGATATTAATATGGTAGAATCGTTGAAAAGTGCGGAATAGTAGAAGATTGCGGAGCAATCTTCAGATACGAGATGCGGGATACGAGATTCGAGAAAAACTCGGGTATTCCTTTCAAGCTAAGTAACGGGTAATCGCGTAGCGATTCCGTGTAACAGACCTGTGTGCCTGTTACACGTCCCCCATAACTTCGTAGCCTTGCCCTAACTCTCGTATCTCGCATCTGCGCACGCTAGTGTGCATTCTTATATATAGGAGGTCAAATCAATGAAAAAGAAAAGGATATGGGCTTTAGGCATCGGTATCGTTCTGATAGCTTCTCTGGTATTGATTGTTTTCTCAAATCTGGGGACAGAAGCAGCTGTAACCGTTGTGAAATCGGGGGATATAAAAAAATATGTAGAGGATATAGGGACAGTCAAGTGCAAAGAGCTTAAGAATGTGAGTATTGAAGGGAGCGGATTGATACAGGTCATTCCTGTGGAAGTGGGGCAGCAGGTGAAAAAGGGTGAGCTGCTTTTAAGTATGGAAAAAAAGGAACCGGAAATACAGCTCAGAAATATGGACGAGAAAATCAAGGAAATTGAAGCGAGCCTTGAGGGAAGTGAAATAAAGAACTATGCCACCATGGTTGAGAAGGCAAGGATTGCTGTTCAGCAGGCTGAGGATGCATATGAGCTGGCTCTGGATGACTATAATGATGTAAAGGTTCTTGCGGAAGCAGGAGCGGCAAGCAGTGAGGAGCTTAAGCAAAAGGAAGCCGCACTGAAAAGTGCACAGGCTCTGACGGATACTGCAAAAATAGACCTGCAGCAGATTGAAGCTAATACTCCCGACAGTGTCAAGGCTGTTTATAAGGCACAGATGGAGCAGGTAGTGCTGAGCAGGGAAAGTATATTGCACAGTCTGGAAAAACAAGAGGTGAAAGCTCCTATAGACGGTGTGGTGCTGGAAAGAAATGTGGAGGCCAACACAGTAGGTGTGCCCGGCACTGTAGCATTTGTAATAGGAAATGTAAATGCTATGGAGGTCGAAGCCTTTATCTTGGCGGATGATGCTGCCGATATCAGGCTTGGGAACGAGGTTGAGATAATTGAAAGGTCCGAGAAAAAGCAGGTTTTTGAAGGCAAGGTGGTAAAAATAGCGCCCAGTGCCGTGGAGGTAACCTCCTCCCTTGGAGTCAACCAGAAAAAGGTCAAAATCACCATTGAGCCGCTGAAGCCTCTGGGTCAATTGAAACACGGCTATGAAGCGGATGTCAGGATAATAACCGAAAGAAAGAACGGTGTTGCAATAGTGCCCCTAAGCTCTGTGTTCGATTATAAGGAGAATAACTGTGTATTTGCCGTGGTTGAGGGAAAAGCGGTGCTGAGGGCTGTAAGGAAGGGCATAGAGGACGAAGAATCTGTGGAAATCATTGACGGACTGAAGAAAGGGGAACTGGTTTTGTCCGAGCCGGACATAAATGTAAAGGAAGGCATGAAGGTAAAGCTGAGTAAGCCTTTCAAGTAAATATTTACACGGAGTGGAACGGCGGTGAAAATAAGGTATATGCTTTTGCAATATTTGAATTTCGATGTAAGATGTTTATTGCAAAACATTTAGCATAAGCTTTAGCCAAATATAAGAAGGAGGTGCAGTACAAATGTACGAAACCTTTGAAAATCTGCCGGAAAGTAAGAAGGAGCATATTTTAGAGGTATGCATCGAGGAATTTGCCAGGAATGGTTATGTGAACACCTCGACAAATATTATTGTAAAGAGGCTGGGTATATCAAAAGGCGTATTGTTTTTATATTTTAAGAGTAAGAAGAATTTATTCACATATATTGTTGACTATCTCACAGAGTGTATTACAGATGATTATTTTGAACGTTACGCAGATTCAGGACAAATAGAGTTTATGGATATTTTTGACCAGACAGGTGATTTCTATAATGTACTGTTACAGGACAATCCATATGTTATTGTATTCTTACTGGAAGCGGTCCTGAATACACCAATGGAGCTCAAGGAAGAAATCCTGTCCAAGCATAACCTTGCTCATGAACGGTTACTGGGAAGAATGAAAATGAGCAACCTGCGGAAGGACATTGATGTACAGGTGGCCCTGGATATGCTGCATATGGCATCCTACCATATCGGACAGATGATGCTCAAGGAGTACGGCGGTGAGATGGATTTTTTCAAAGAAAACACGGATAAATATTTAAAATTATTAAGCCAATATATAGATATAATAAAATACGGAGCATTTAAGGAAGATGAACCAAAAGGGAAGAGAACATAAAAAAAGGATGCGAATTTATCGCATCTTTTCCTATTTCACCTTTTCTATTTTAGTTATATTCAATTGACCGTTCTCATTTGCTTCATATGAGAATTTGACTATATCTCCATCATTTATGCCTTCCAGCTGATCAAGCACATCAGTTACCCTGAATGCAAGAGTGTCTTCAGGATTTATCTCAATTTCAACCGAGTTATTATCAATTCTGCCGTTTAATATACCTTCCGTGTCGACTCCCTTTGCAGAGATTTTTGCTGATGGTTCAGGGTTGGACGGAGTATTCTGCTCTGCAGCTTTGGTTGGTTCCGGAACTTCCGTTTCAGGTTCTACCGAAGCCTTTACACACCCGGATAATACCGCAACGAGAACCACTAATACAAGTGTTATTAATAGCATCTCTTTCATATTAACCTCCATTTTTCTTGGATTCACATATAAGACGAAAAAAGAGATGAAGAAGTTCCATTTCTTCATGAAACTATCCCAGAGCCACATCCAACACCATCATAATCGCAAAACCCAGCATTGCTCCGATTGTTGCAACATCTGTCTTTCTATCCAATTGAGCCTCCGGTATCAGCTCTTCTATGACAACATAGATCATTGCTCCTGCTGCAAAGGACAAAGCATATGGGAGAATAGGCTTCATTATGATTACGGCAATGGCACCCAGTACACCGGCTATCGGCTCTACTATCCCGGAAGCCTGCCCGTAAAGAAAGCTTTTGAATCTTGAAAATCCTTCTCTGCGCAGAGGTATCGAAACTGCAGCGCCTTCGGGAAAGTTCTGAATTCCTATACCGATTGCCAAAGTCATGGCACCGGGCAAGGTTGCTGACGGCAATCCGGCGGCGATAGCTCCAAAAGCGACACCCACAGCCAGACCTTCAGGGATGTTGTGAAGTGTTATTGCCAGCACCAGCAGCACGCTTCTTTGCCAGCTTGTCTTGATACCTTCTGCTTCATCATCGGAATGGCCTATATGAAGATGCGGCAAAATCTTATCTACCAACAACAGGAAAGCGCCTCCACTCAGAAAACCCACTACAGCAGGCAGCCAGGCAGGAGTACCTGACTCTTCCGCCATTTCTATTGCAGGAGCAAGCAGTGACCAAAAGCTTGCTGCTATCATAACCCCTGCAGCAAAGCCAAGCATTCCATTTAATACGGTTTTATTAATTGATTTAAAAACAAATACCAATGCTGCTCCCAATGCAGTTAAAAACCAAGTGAAGAGGGTTGCACATAAAGCCTGCACAACGGGATTCAAGCTTACAAACCATTCAGCCATAATACATAACCTTCCTTTCTATCTATATAATACTAATTTCCAAGTGGTTTAGTCTATATAAACCATGGAAAAAATATTACATAGACTATATGTTTTGCTATAATAGTAGTAGGATTATTATTAATAGGGGTATTAGCCAAGGCTGTATTTTTTTCCTTTGGAATGCTGGTACACGAGTTAAGTGTATTGATAGTAATAGTAAATGCCATCAGACTGTTAAAGCATAGGGAGAAATAAATAAAGCCCGGGAAGGATGATTTCGTAGAGTGCAAGTATTGTCTGCACATCAGGGAAGGCTTGAAGAAAATGGTGCCGGGCATTGAGCAGCAATAGCTGCCTTACTCCAATGCCTTTTGTTATAAAGTGAACATAAAATTGCTAGGAGGAATTGTTTTATGTCCCAAAATAGTAAATTTTTAATTATAGTACTTTTACTGATCTTTTTTATCGTATTATTAATCTTCAAGTCACAGGAGCTTAAAAGAATATATAAGGCAGAAGCTGCTAAAATACTGACAAGTGCTTCGGAAGTAAAAGGTGATATTCTGACGGAAGAGGATATAAAACATCTGCCCGAGCCGGTTCAGAAGTACCTTACATATGTTGGAGTGATAGGCAAGGAGAAAGTAAGGAATTTCAGGATTGTTTTTGATGGAGAGTTTAAAACGGATCCAAAGAAGGACTGGACCAGGATGAGTGCCTCACAGTACAGTGATTTGAACAGCACCACGCGATTATATTTTCTACAGATGAAAATGTTCGGGCTCCCGATTGTCGGACTGCATAAATACACAGATGCAAAGTCCATTATGCTGATTAAACTGGCAGGCCTTCTTACTGTTGCCAACGGTAAGGGAGAGGAAATGAATCAGGGTGAAACAGTTACGGTATTTAACGACATGTGCATGTTTGCACCTGCCAGCCTTATAGACAAGAGAATACAATGGGAGTCCGTTGATTCTCTGACGGTAAAGGGGACCTTCGATAATAACGGCATCAAAATATCTGCGCTGCTATATTTCAATGACAAAGGAGAATTGATAAATTTCGTTTCTGATGACAGGTACTATTCGCCGACAGGAAAAACCTATGAGAAAATCAGGTGGTCAACTCCTGCTAAAGAGTATAAAGATTATAACGGGATAAAGATCTCCTCGGGTGGAGAAGCCGTATGGTCTTTTCCTGAAGGCGAATACTGCTATGCCAGAGCTGATATAAAGGAAATCGAGTATAACGTAGACAGCCAGTGAATATAATTCCAAAATAACTGTTTATACAATTTGTAACCATTCTGTTATAATATAGAGGCGTAAGCAAGTATAGATTAATATACTATTCTATAGAGGCCAGAGGGAGGTAGAAAATGTTAGGTTCAAAAATTAGAGAACTGCGTCAGCAAAACGATATGACTTTAAATGAGCTGGCTGAGAAAACACAATTTACAGCCAGTTATCTTTCGCAGATCGAAAGAGAACTGATTGATCCCTCTTTATCATCTCTAAGGAAAATTTCAAATGTTTTTGGTGTTCCTGTGCACTATTTTCTGGCAGATGAAGCTAAAGACCATGTACTGATCAAGGCGGATCAAAGAAAAAGGTTGGACCTTCCCAACAGCAGCATTATATATGAGTTCATAACGCCAATTGCAGATAAATCATCAAAAGCCAAGATGGACATAATATATTTTGAGCTGGAACCTGAAAGCTGGAGCAGCGAGGAAGCATTAATTCATAATGCGGATGAATGTGTTCTGGTTCTAAAAGGAACAATCGAGGCAAGTGTCGGAAATAGTAAATATGTTCTGAATGAAGGGGACAGTTTATATATAAAGGAAAACTCATACCACAGACTTTATAATCCCGGCAATGAAAAAGCAACGGGTACAAGCACTATATGTCCTGCGCTTTATTAGCAAACAGTGACCGGATACAAATAGTAAAGAATTGACCCAGTGAGTACTTATACTAGCCCCCTAAGTACTCACTGGGTCAATTCTTTTTAATCTGTTTAACAAATAATTAAAAATTCATTTATTTGTTAAAATCCATATTGACAAGACCAGAATACATATTTATAATACTTAATAACAAATGAAAAATTTAATAAATACTTAAAACATATTTTGGCGTATATGTGCATTTGATTTTTGGGAGGCAGGTTATGAAAATCACTGATATAAAGGTGGAAAAGCTGCAGCTTAAACTGCATAAGTCCTTCAAAGTGTCTTTAGGAGTGATTGAGCACTATGACACGGTTATTGTAAAGGTTATTACCGATGAAGGGGTAAGTGGGGTCGGGGAGAGTTCACCTATTGAATTTGTAACAGGTGAAAGTGTTGATACCGTTGCTTTTGTTATAAAGGCTGTAGCCAAGCAGTTAATAGGTATGGATCCGTTGGATATTGAGACTATTCACCATGTTATGGATAGATATATAACAAATAATTCATCTGCAAAAGCCGGTATTGATATAGCTCTATTCGATATCAAGGGCAAGGTGATGAATGCACCGCTTTATAAGGTTCTGGGCGGTTTTTCGAAGCAGGTGGAGACAGATATTACATTATCAATAGCGGAGCCAAAGGAAATGGCCAAAGCAGCAAAGGAAAAAGCAGAGAGCGGCTTTAAAATACTCAAAATAAAAGCCGGAATTGATCCTGAAAAGGATATAGAAGCAATCAGACTAATAAGAGAAGCTGTAGGCAGTAATATTAAGATCAGAATGGACGCAAACCAGGGATGGGCTATAGCAGATGCGGTTATGGTTATGAAGGCTGTTGAAAAATTTGGAGTACAAGCTGTAGAGCAGCCCAGGCCATACTGGGACATAGATGGAATTGCTCAAATAAGAAGCAAGGTCAATATTAAGGTAATGGTGGATGAAAGTGTATTCTCGCCTGTAGATGCCATAAAAGTCGTAAAGAAGGAAGCAGCAGACATCATCAATATCAAGCTTATGAAATCAGGTGGAATATATAAGGCTGAACAGATAAATGCAATTGCCCAGGCTGCGGGTTTAACATGTATGGTAGGCTGCATGCTGGAAAGCAGGATAGGTATAGCAGCAGGTGCTCATTTTGTGGCTTCCAAGAAGAATATATTGGATGCGGACCTGGATGGGTTTATGTTCTGCCAGGAATGTGAAGGAATCAGCGGCGGGTTTGAAATAGAGGGTGGAACTATGACACTTTCCGATAAACCCGGTATTGGGGTAAATGTAAACATGTAGAGAAATTTTAATTTAATGGAGGAATATATTATGGAACCGATGCTTAATTCAACGGCAAGCTTGTTGGCTGTTATGTTCATGACAATAAGCGCAGGGCTATATCTTAGCAAGCGCAAGCCTTTTACTTCTTTTGGGCCTGCAATTATAGTTATAATTATAGGTATTATATTATCAAATTTTAAAATAGTACCGGCCTGGGCAGATGTTTATGGCGTTATGTTTGAATATGCTTTACCGCTGTCAATAGCGATCATGCTTTTAAATGTTGACCTTAGCGGTATGCTGAAGCTTTCAAAACAGCCTCTTCTGGCAATGTTCTTTGCAGTTATAAGTGTCTCCATAGCCGCATTTGTCGGTGGAATATTCATGGCGGGAAGTATCCCGGAAGGCTGGAAGGTAGCAGGAATGTTTGTAGGTACATATACAGGGGGCAGCTCAAATCTTACAGCAATAGGAAAGGCACTTGAAGCTTCACCGGAAACCTTTGCTGCAGCAAATGCCGCCGACTATGTAATAGGTATTCCAAGCCTGGTGCTTTTAATGGCAGCTCCTGCGTTTATGAAAGGCTCCAAGTGGTTTAACAAGGTATGGCCTTACAAGCTTACCGACGAAGAGCTTGAGCTTGAAGGCGGACATGACTTTATGCAGCCTAAGGAATGGAGCATAAATGATATAGCATGGTTATTCGGAATAGGCTTTGCCATTGTATCTGTGGCGACAGCTTTAGCGAAATTCTTCCCGGCAGAATATATAAGCATGATGCAAATAATATTAATAACTACCATTGCAATTATAGCGGCACAATTCAAGCCGGTCAAGAAGCTTAGAGGCAAAATGGATCTCGGATTATATGCAGCATTATTCTTCCTGGTTATTATTGGATTTATGGTAGATATCAGGCAGTTCTTCAGTTCGACTATAAGTATATCGGCATATTGTGCAATAGTCATTTTAGGTTCACTAAGCTTACACATACTGTTATGCAGGATAGCAAAAATTAAATACCAGTATGTAGGTATTTCAATAATGGCAGCAATTGCGGACGGTAGTTCGGC
>LOES01000075.1 GCA_001515955.1 Clostridia bacterium BRH_c25
GAGCAGAGGACTGTTGAAGCAAGTGCCGGAGGTGGTGCTGTAACAGTAGTAGCATCAGGAAAGAAAGAAATAATATCGATAGCTATAAAACCGGAAGTAATTGATCCGGATGACGCAGAAATGCTTCAGGATCTTATTACTGCTGCTGTAAATGAAGCCATTAGGCAGGCAGACGAAATGTTAAGCAAGGAAATGAGCAAGATAACTGGAGGACTTAATTTACCCGGAGGTTTATTCTAAATGAGCTTCTATGCAGCGCCTATAGCTAAACTTATTGATGAGCTTTCAAAGTTGCCCGGAGTGGGTAATAAGACAGCACAAAGGCTGGCCTTCTATATACTGAATATGTCTATGGAAGATGTAGAGCAGCTGTCAGGCTCCATAACAAACGCAAAGAAAAATATTAAGCAGTGCAAGGTCTGCTGCAATATTACAGATACAGATATCTGTAATATTTGTTCCAATGCCAAGAGAGACGGCGGTATGATTTGCGTAGTTCAAGACCCCAAGGATGTAGTGGCAATGGAGAAAACAAGGGAGTTCAAGGGATTATATCATGTACTGAACGGAGCTATATCTCCTATGGAAGGGATAGGTCCGGAGGAAATCAGAATAAAGGAGCTTCTTAGAAGAGTAGCTGATAATGAAATAAAGGAAATTATTCTTGCTACCAATCCAAATATAGAGGGAGAAGCCACTGCTATGTATATTTCGCGGCTTTTGAAGCCTGTTGGAATCAAGGTTACCAGAATAGCCCACGGTGTACCCGTAGGGGGAGATCTGGAATATGCTGATGAGGTTACACTTATGAAGGCTCTTGAGGGCAGAAGAGAAATCTAGTAAAAAGTAAATCTTTTCATAAAAATGAATTACACCTCAGTATATTATTGCTAATTAATGGATAAATTAGTAACAATAACGGAGGTGTTTTTATGTCCACAAATCTAGCTGAAAGAAAAGCTAAAAAGCAGAAACAGTTAAATGAAGTAATAGGCTATATGCTGGGTAATCTTCAGGGGACACCGGTAAAGGACGAAAATCAGGAGTTCATAAACACGATTTGCAAAGCAAAGCAGGAAATGTATGATGCCCAGTCTTATTTTGACAATGTCACAGCCCCTGAGCTTGTGGATCATGCAATATATAAAATGGAGGCTGCCAGATCTCAATACACCTATCTCTTGAAGCTTGCAAAGGATAAGGGACTGAGTGTAAAAATATAATAAGTATCAGCGGTATATGTGAATCCTGAAATTAGTATTTGTACAAAAGCTGTAATAAAAAGTGAAAACATTAATATAAATAAACATATAATACATTTCGCGAAAAACGTTTTACATTCTTAATTCCAATTTCGCGTAAATGTTTCATTAGTGTTATTGAATTCGCACTATACTCAATAGGAATGCTGACCTGCGTTCAATATATTACTTGTTAAAGGGGGATTTATAGTGCCGCAGATAGATGTATTTTCAATTCTGGCAATCTTTCTTGCCATAGGTGCTGTCTATATAGTAGGGGTATTGCTGGTGCTTCCAATCAAAATAATTGTTAAGCTTGTGATAAACGGTGTTGTAGGCGCTGTCGCACTTTTTGTAATCAATATTTTTGGTGGGCTCATAGGCCTTACTATAGGAATAAATCCAATTACTGCACTGATTGCCGGCTTTCTAGGCATTCCAGGAATAGTACTGCTCATATTCCTGCAATATATTTTGTAAATAGTGGGATAGAATAATTCTCTTTATGCATAATTTCAAATTTGATCTTATAATTATTAGATTGACTAGAAAATAACTAACTACTTCCATCCATTGGGAGACATGGATGGAAGTAGTTATTCTTTTTTAATAATAACGGGCTTTTAGTTTGACAATGCAATTAATGTTTACTATACTAAAGGTGGTAGTTTGTTAAAATATACCCATAATTTATTATTAATATAGGGGGTTTAGCTATGGCTAAAAAAATGAAAACGATGGATGGTAATGCAGCTGCCTCACATGTCGCATATGCGTTTACTGATGTTGCTGCTATTTATCCGATAACTCCATCATCCACAATGGCTGAAAATGTTGACGAATGGTCCGCGTACGGAATGAAGAACATTTTTGGTCAGCAGGTTAAGGTTGTTGAGTTGCAGTCAGAAGGCGGAGCAGCCGGTGCAGTTCACGGTTCGCTGGCAGCCGGTGCATTGACAACAACATTCACAGCATCACAGGGTTTACTTCTTATGATACCAAATATGTATAAAATCGCTGGGGAGTTATTACCGGGGGTATTCCATGTATCTGCCCGTGCATTGGCAAGCCATGCACTTTCAATATTTGGCGACCATCAGGATGTTATGGCTACAAGGCAGACAGGCTTTGCTATGTTGGCTACCGGTTCAGTACAGGAAGTAATGGACCTGGGCGGTATAGCTCACCTGGCAGCTATCAAATCAAGAATTCCATTTGTACATTTTTTTGATGGTTTCAGGACATCCAGTGAGGTTCAGAAGGTAGAAGTTATGGATTATGCAGATCTGGAAAGGTTACTTGACAAGGAAGCATTGAATGAGTTCCGGAACAAAGCCTTGAACCCTGAACACCCGGTAACCAGAGGTACTGCACAAAATCCTGACATATATTTCCAGGCAAGAGAAGCCTGCAACAAATACTATGATGCAGTACCGGACATAGTAGCAGGTTACATGGCAGAAATAAGCAAAATAACAGGTAGAGAGTACAAGCCCTTCGACTACTACGGTGCACCGGATGCTGAGAATATAATAGTTGCTATGGGTTCTGTAACAGATGTCACAGAGGAAACTGTAGACTATTTGATGGCAAGAGGCGAGAAGGTAGGGCTTGTAAAGGTACATCTCTATAGACCATTCTCAGAAAAGTATTTCTTTGATGTACTGCCAAAGACAGTGAAAAGAATTGCTGTACTTGACAGAACAAAAGAGCCTGGAGCACTGGGAGAGCCATTGTACCTCGATGTACGCTCAATGTTCTATAACAAGGAAAATGCTCCAATGATCGTAGGTGGAAGATTCGGACTTGGTTCAAAGGATACAACACCTGCACAGATCAAAGCTGTATATGATAATTTGAAATCAAGCAAACCAAGAGATGGATTCACAATGGGTATAATTGATGATGTTACCAATCTGTCCCTTGAAGTTAAAGAAAATATAAATGCAGCTCCTGAAGGAACAATAAGGTGTAAGTTCTGGGGCTTGGGATCTGACGGAACAGTTGGGGCCAACAAGAGCGCAATAAAGATTATAGGCGACAAGACCAGTCTTTATGCTCAGGGCTACTTTGCATATGACTCCAAGAAATCCGGAGGTGTAACAATTTCACATCTCAGGTTCGGCAAGAAGCCTATTAAATCACCATATCTCATTGACGAGGCTGACTTTATAGCTTGCCACAACCAGGCATATGTCAATCAGTATGACGTAATAAAAGGTCTCAAAGATGAAGGTACCTTCGTATTGAATTGCAAATGGAGCATAGAAGAACTTGAAGAAAAGCTTCCTGCAAATATGAAGAAGTATATAGCAGACCATAAGATCAAGTTCTACACAATAAATGCTACTGATATAGCTGTAGAAATCGGTCTCGGAAACAGAATCAACATGATAATGCAGTCTGCATTTTTCAAACTCGCAAATGTTATTCCTTTGGAGGAAGCTGTTAATTACCTGAAGGAAGCATTAGAGAAGTCCTATGGTAAAAAAGGTGAAGAAGTTGTTGAAATGAACTACAAAGCTGTTGATGCAGGAACAGATGCCCTTGTAAAGGTGGAGGTTCCGGCAAGCTGGAGCGGTGCCAAGGAAGAAGCGGCAGCAGTGATAGAAGCTCCGGACTTCATAAAGAATGTGCTTATACCGATGAACAGACAGGAAGGGGACTCACTCCCTGTAAGCATATTTGAAGATGCAGCGGACGGTAGTTTCCCCATGGGAACATCAGCTTATGAAAAGAGAGGTATAGCCGTATTTATTCCTGAGTGGCAGAAGGATAAATGCATACAGTGCAACCAGTGCGCTTTTGTATGTCCACATGCTGCAATCAGGCCTATACTTGTTAATGAAGAAGAGGCAAAGAAGGCTCCTGAAGGCTTTGAAACAACAAAGATGAATGGTAAAGGCTTTGAGGGTCTCTCCTACAAGATTCAGGTAAGTCCGCTGGATTGCACAGGCTGCGGTAATTGTGCAGACATATGTCTTGCAAAGGAAAAGGCTCTTGTTATGAAGCCTCTTGAAACTCAGACTGAAAAAGAGATTCCTAACTGGAATTATGCAATGACCGTACCGGTAAAGGATAATCTTGCATCAAAATCAACAGTAAAGGGAAGCCAGTTCGCACAGCCGTATATCCAGTTCTCAGGTGCATGTGCAGGCTGCGGCGAAACTCCATATATAAAGGTCATAACCCAGCTCTTTGGTGAAAGAATGATGATTGCAAACGCAACAGGCTGTTCATCAATCTGGGGAGCTTCGGCACCATCAATGCCATACTGCAAGGATGCAAATGGAAGAGGACCGGCTTGGGCAAACTCCCTATTCGAAGACAATGCAGAGTACGGCTTCGGTATGGCAATGGGTGTAAAACAAATAAGGGCAAAGCTCGCTGATTTAATGACAGAAGCATTAACCCTCGATATTTCTCAGGAATACAAGGAAGCATTCAAAGCATGGCTGGATGGCAAGGAAGATGCAGATGCAAGCAAGGCAGCAACAGAAAAGATACTTCCTCTTGTTAACAAAGCAAATGCCCTCAGCGGAAGAGCCAAGACAATAGCAGCCGAAGTAGCGGAGAAGAAGGACTATCTCGTAAAGAAATCAGTCTGGATACTCGGCGGAGACGGATGGGCGTATGATATAGGCTACGGCGGACTTGACCACGTACTGGCATCCGGAGAAAATGTAAATGTACTGGTATTCGATACAGAGGTTTACTCCAACACAGGCGGACAGTCCTCCAAGTCAACACCTGTCGGTGCTGTTGCGAAATTCGCAGCTTCAGGCAAGAAGACAAAGAAGAAAGACCTTGGCATGATAGCCGCCACATACGGATATGTATATGTTGCACAGGTAGGTATGGGAGCAGACAAGAACCAGTTCATGAAGGCTATACAGGAAGCTGAGAAGTATGACGGACCATCCCTCATAATTGCTTATGCTCCATGTATCAACCACGGACTTAAGGAAGGCATGGGAAGAACCCAGGCCAACACAGCCCAGGCTGTAGATGCCGGATATTGGCACCTGTGGAGATTCAACCCTGAGCTTAAGAAGGAAGGGAAGAACCCGTTTGTACTTGACTCCAAGGAGCCAAAGACAAGCTTCAAGGACTTCCTTATGGATCAGGTAAGATACTCATCCCTGGTAGGCTCCTTCCCGGAAGAAGCAGAACAGCTCTTCGCGAAAGCAGAGATGGAAGCCAAAGAAAAATACGAAAACTACAAGAAGATGGCACAAGCTTAATAAATGCACAAAAACCGGTTGAGAAATCAACCGGTTTTTGTATTTGTACCCATACCATTGACGGTGAAAGAAAAATGGAGTATTATTTAACTAACCAGTTAGTTATGGAGGAAAATATATGAAAAAGAGAGATTCGGCTGAAACCAGAGAAAAAATATTGAGGACTGCAGAACTTGTATTTGCAGAAAGAGGCTTCGACGGTGCCAGGGTTGACGACATTGCAAAAAGAGCCGGTGTCAATAAAGCACTTATTTACTATTATTTTGAGAGTAAGGATGAGATACTGAATGAACTATTCGAAACGCTGATGGAAGACGGTGGACAGGTACAGAGTGAATCTCTGACTTCCATTCCCGATTTGAGTCAGAAGGATATGTACAGACAGTTCTTTGAAAAAAGCCTTGAATTCGCTTTGAAACACCGGAGTCTAATAAAAATAGCTCTTATTGAATCTATGAAAGCCAATTCAAAGCATTCAAATCTGTTGAAAAGGTGTGCAGCGATCATAGACACTGAAGTGGAGTATATTGGGAAGGTATATGAAGACAAAGGCCTTGATTTTCCATATACAAAAAAAGATTTTGTGTCTATGGAGTTTTTTATGGGAGTCATGCCCATTTTCAACTATGCCGTATATTTTGACAAGCTCATGGAAATGTATGAAATGAGTGAAGAAGAATTAAAAGAGCAGTTCATTGAAGCATTTAGAACGACCCATGTATTGAACCACCAGAATAAGTATTGGGAAAAGCAGTGATCTGAATCATGTAATAAAAGCATTATAAATAGTACACAATACTCAAGAATAGACAAATAAAAAATTGAAGGGAGGAACAGTTTTGGGCAGGCTAGTAGAAATACGTTGGCACGGACGCGGTGGTCAAGGAGCAAAAACAGCTTCACTTCTTTTAGCTGATGCAGCCTTTAGTACCGGGAAGTATATTCAGGGTTTTCCTGAGTATGGCCCTGAGAGAATGGGTGCACCTATCACAGCTTACAACAGAATAAGTGATGAAAGGATAACCATCCATTCAAACATTTATGAGCCGGATTATGTGGTAGTAGTTGATGAAACGCTGATTTCCGCTATAGATGTGACCGCGGGACTTAAGGAGACGGGGGCAATTATAATCAACACTGAGAAGACACCTGATGAGGTTAGAAAGTATCTTAAAGACTATAAGGGAAAGGTTTGTACTATAAATGCCAGAAAAATCTCAGAAGAGACCATAGGCAAGAACTTCCCAAATACCCCCATGCTGGGTGCAGTTGTAAAAGTTGGTGGGATTATGGAGCCTCAAAAATTTCTTGAGGACATGAAGGATTCCTTTGCACATAAGTTCAAAACAAAGCCGGAGGTAATAGAGGGAAATATGAAGGCTATTGAGCGTGCGATGCAGGAGGTGCAGGGACTATGAGCAAAACAGCAAAAAAAATGACTCCTGAAACACCCTGGAAGGAAATAACTCCGGGAGGGGCCATATATGAAACAGGGAATGCAGAGGGCTACAAGACCGGTGACTGGAGATCCATGCGCCCTGTATGGATTGAGGAAAAGTGCACTCAGTGTATGTTATGTCCACCGACTTGCCCTGACACAGCTATTCCTGTAAAGGACAGCAAAAGGCTGGACTTTGATTATGATCACTGCAAAGGCTGTGGAGTATGTGTAAAAGCATGCCCTTTCAAGGCGATAGATTTTATTAAAGAAGAAGACAAGGAAGAATAGGAGGTATAAGCGCACATGTCAATAAGGGAAAGATTATCCGGAAATGAAGCGGTAGCAGTTGCAATGAGGCAGATAAACCCTGATGTAGTCGCTGCATTTCCTATTACTCCATCAACGGAGATACCACAATATTTCTCACAATTCGTATCTAATGGACAGGTACAGACAGAGTTTGTAGCAGTAGAGTCAGAGCACAGTGCAATGTCTGCGTGCGTTGGAGCACAGGCAGCAGGAGGAAGGACAATGACAGCAACCTCCGCTAACGGCTTGGCTTTGATGTGGGAGATTCTATATATAGCAGCAGCCATGAAATTGCCAATAACGATGTCCTGTGTAAACAGAGCGCTATCAGGACCCTTGAATATCCATAATGACCACAGTGATTCAATGGGAGCCAGAGATTCAGGTTGGATTCAGCTATATAGTGAATCAAATCAGGAGGCTTACGATAACCTGATACAGGCAGTAAGAATAGGAGAGCATCAGGATGTAATGCTTCCGGTAATGGTATGTCAGGATGGTTTTATCACAAGCCATGCTGTAGAAAACCTGGAGCTTCTGGAGGATGATAAAGTCAAGGCATTTATTGGAGAATACAAGCCGGAGCATTATCTGCTCAACTCAGCAGAGCAAATCGCTATGGGTCCTCTTGATCTACCGGCGCATTGCTTTGAGCATAAGCGTGAACAGGCCCAGGGAATGATAAATGCAAGGAAGGTTATACTTGAAGTAGCCAAAGAATTTGAAAAGCTTTCCGGAAGAAAATACAGTTTCTTTGAAGAATATAAGCTTGATGATGCAGAAGTAGCAGTAGTCATAATAAACTCAACAGCCGGAACAGCGAAAACAGTAGTGGATAGCCTGAGGGAAAAAGGAATTAAAGCAGGACTTCTAAAAATCAGGGTGTTCAGGCCATTTCCGGAAGAAGAAATTGCAGGGGCTTTGAAAAAAGTGAAGGCACTTGCAGTTATGGATAAAGCGGAAGGTTTTTCAGCAGTGGGTGGACCTCTGGGAGCCGAGATAAAATCTGCACTCTATGGTAGAGCAGAGGGAGTCAAGGTTGTAAATTATATATATGGCTTGGGAGGCAGGGATGTAAGAGCTGATGATATTGAGAAGGTTTACAATGACCTGCTGGAAATACAAAAAACCGGCCAGGTTAGAGAAACATACAGATATGTAGGAGTTAGAGAATAGGAGGTGAGCGAATCTAATGGCATATAATCTAAAGCAGGTAATGAACAAACCGGAGAGGCTGACCGGAGGACATAGAATGTGCGCAGGCTGCGGAGCACCCCCAGTGGTAAGAACAATATTAAGAGCACTGGAGCCAGGGCATCATGCGGTATGTGGTGCAGCTACAGGGTGTCTGGAGGTGTCAACCTTCCTATATCCATATACAGCCTGGAAGGATTCCTTTATACACAATGCCTTTGAGAATGTCGGGGCTACTATAAGCGGCGCGGAGGCTGCCTATAATGCTATGAAAAGGAAGGGCCGGTTGGACGATACATATAAATTCATAGCCTTCGGAGGAGACGGCGGAACTTATGATATAGGTCTGCAGTCACTTTCCGGGGCAATGGAGAGAGGCCATGACATGGTATACGTGTGTTATGACAATGAAGCTTATATGAACACGGGGATTCAAAGGTCCTCAGGAACACCTAAATATGCAGATACGACCACAAGCCCACAGGGAACTGTTATACCGGGGAAACAGCAGTTTAAGAAGGACTTGACGGCAGTAATCATTGCCCATAATATACCCTACGTCGCACAGTCCACATTGACCTCAAACTTTAAAGACCTTTATGAGAAAGCGGAAAAAGCCATATATACCAAAGGGCCGGCATTTATGAACGTACTTGCTCCCTGTCCAAGAGGTTGGAGGTACAATACTCCTGATCTTATGGAAATATTAAAGCTGGCTACAGACACATGCATATGGCCTTTGTATGAGGTTGAGAATGGAGTATGGAAGCTCAACTATAAACCGAAGAAGAAGCTTCCTGTCATTGAATATCTGAAACCGCAAGGTAGATTCAAACATTTATTTACCGATGAGAATAAACATCTTATTGATGATATTCAAGAAAATATCGACAAAAGATGGGAAGAATTATTGAAAAAATGCGGAGAAAGTTCTTAAAAACGTGCGAGAGCACGTTTTTTCATTGAGTAGACAGTTGCGCAATACATAGAGCTTTTCATATATAAATAGTCGAAATATTAGGGACAAAGTGTTATAATGTAAAATATAAGTTTTTATGTATATATTCATTCGACATAATAATCATGCAAAAACGGAAAGAATATGAGCAGGAAACAGGGAGGGATTATATGAGACTGCATTATAAAATCACATTACCCATAGTTGTTCTATTAATTGCTGTAATAACAGCATTATCCGGGATGTCGTTCTATTTCACAAGACAGCTGATTGAGAACAATATGTCACAGCTGGCACAAAGCAAGCTGGACGAAGTACATTATATCATTTTTGGCAAGCGGGCGGAGGTATCTGTCAGGACCCAGACGGTTAACAAGGAGTATCTGGAGAAAGCTAAAGTATTAGCTACTGTAATTGAGCAAAATCCTGAAATTATAACGAAAAACTCTGCTCTATTCGATTTGGCAGCATCTCTTCGAGTTGACGAAATACATATAAGCGATGAGAATGGAGTAATAAGATGGGGTACGGTTGCAAACGCTTACGGGACGGACTACAATACCAGTGAAAGCATGAAGCCATTTGTAGAAGCTCTAACTAATGAAAATTTTGAACTTATACAGGACCCTACAGAAAGAAGCTCGGATAATGCTCTTTTTCAGTATGCCGGTGTAGCTAGAAAGGACAAGCCGGGTATCATACAGATAGGAGTATCACCATGGAAGCTTCTAAAGGAAATCAGTGATGCAG
Source organism: Clostridia bacterium BRH_c25 (assembly GCA_001515955.1). The sequence goes on from LOES01000075.1 coordinate 10,138, forward strand.
ATATAAGCAGTATTTCAAAAGACTCAACCTTTGGAGCCAGTGGCATTGTGATAATTGTAAACAAGGACTCGGATGAAATAATAAGTCACAAAAACTTTACGGTGCAGGGCAAAAAAGCAGCCGAGTTTGATTGGGGTAAAAGAATCAGGGAAAGCGGAGCCGGTGAGTTCAAATATTTTTTGGATGGAATAGAATACTACATGAAGTATCAGGCTTCAGGAGAGAATATAATATGTGCAACAGTCCAGGTCGAGGAGTTTACAGCAGGATTTGACGGATTGTTGAGAAATACAGTTATTATTTCTGCCGCAGCCCTCATTCTTTGCATTCTTATCATATACTTGATCCTTAAGTTCAATATAATCAACGAAATAACAAAATTATTGAGGATTATAAAGACTATAGGTGAAGGAGATCTTACGAAGTCAGTTAATATAAAGTCCAGCAAAGAGTTTTCCAAGCTTAGCGAAGGAATCAATTTGATGACTGGTAATCTAAAGGAAATTATTGAAAAGGGTTTTGAGATGACACACAGTCTCAGAGAGTCGGGAGAAAGACTGACCGGTTCGGCAGGACAGTCAAGCAAGGGCGCAACAGAGATAGCCACAACAATAAATGAGCTGGCAGAAGGAGCCAATGACCAGGCAGACGGAGCTACAAAAGGGGCGATGACAGCAAAGGATGTTCTGGAAAAAGCTGAAGCTATTTTTGTCAGCATTGAGGATACAGTTAATAGCACCGAGCTAACTAAGGTTACTGTTGAAGAAGGTGTAGAAATAATCAAGTATCAGAATGAAAAAATGCAGGAAAGTGTAGCAAGCTCAAAAAATCTTGGCAACTCCATAAACGATCTGTCCAAGCGGGCTGATGAAATTGGAGATATAATAAATGTAATTACCTCAATAGCTAACCAGACCAACATGCTTGCTTTAAATGCAGCAATTGAAGCAGCCAGGGCGGGAGAAGTCGGAAAAGGCTTTGCAGTGGTTGCTGATGAGGTTAGGAAGCTTGCTGAAGGTTCTACAACAGCAGCACAACAGATATCGGAGATTATAGTTCAGATACAATCAAGTGTAGAGCATGCAAAGGAACAGGCCGGCAATTCCATAAGTATGATTGAAGAGCAGCAGACAGCTGTTAAGCACACTCAGGAAGCCTTTAACAAAATAAACAACGTGACTCAGGAAGCTGTAGGCCAGGTTGGCAAAATTGCAGAAGCTACAGAGAATATTATAAGTGGTATACACATGATTGTTGAGATTGTAGAATCTCAAGCGGCAGCTTCCGAAGAGAGTGCCGCCAGCACTGAGGAAATTACAGCCTCTGTACAGGAACAAACAGCGGCTATTGAAGAGGTGGCTCATATAGCCAACGGGCTGATAGATGCTGTGGATGAGCTGAGTGCTTTGATAAACCGTTTCAAAATTTGAGTATATAATATAGAAGGAAAAAATCGGATGAAGGTTTCATCCGATTTTTTGTATTAAAATATGCAGAATGCAAAGAATAAAGCCAAACGCGGAATTTATAGGAGGCAATGTGATGGAAATTTTAAAAGAGGTAAGCCTATTAAATAAGGAAAGAATAATAATATCAAATCCTGAGAAGTACATGCGGGTTGATATAAGGAACCTGAACTATGATGATGGTGAAGGACTCGCAGGCTACAACGGAAATGTTGTCGTGGGCTATGGTGATGAAGCTCTGGATATATTTTTCCTGTCTATAAATAAAGTAAAGAATGAGGATATGGATACAATCTGTGAAAAGGTGATGGAGCAATTCGGACAGGGTGGCAAGCTTATTAATCTTATTATATATAATGGAGATGCAACGATTTATAATTTAAATGAAGAAGATTATCCTGAACATTCCAATTGACTATGAGCAGCAAACATGTTAAGATAAGATTCCTGCCGGAGAACAGATACGAGATACGAGATACGAGGATGAAAGCCTGACTCTGGAGCAGGGGACGGACAGAAAACGTAAGACAGCAAAAAGAGAAAAACTTCCAGTTGACTCTGGCAGTCGGACATGATAAGATATAATTCCTGCCTCAGAAACGGGGCGGAAAACAGACAAGAAAGAAGCGACACGAATTACCACGAAAAACCAGTAAAAACCTTATTGACAACAGGTTGGCGGTGTGGTAACATAGTAAAGGTCGGCGGCAGAAACGCCGGCAGAAAATGAGAAGAATCGCAAGATCTTCCATAGAGACGAATGGCCTAATCGGCCCGTTACTTCGGAACCCACACGATAAATCGTGTTCCATTCCTGGTAACGCTGAAAATGTTTTAGCTAACGCAATAAAACATTTTCTTGATCCTTGAAAACTAAACAGTGTAAATTGATAACCAAGTGAATGGCTTGAGGTTAGAAGTTCTCTGTTGTGAGAGCACTTAGCGGTAGCTACGTGCGGCAGCAACAGT
>LOES01000076.1 GCA_001515955.1 Clostridia bacterium BRH_c25
TTCATGATAGCAACGGGATAGGTATTCCTGTAACCTTTCTCAGAAGAAAGGTTTTTACCTGCAAATCCTTTGAAGAGGCTAAAAACCTGCTGCTTAATGCAAAGAGAAGCGTTTCCAACAATATGCTGCTTGCCTCAAAAGAAGGCTGCGCTGTTGATATCGAAGCTTATCCCGGCGGAGGAGATATTATTGAACCGGTTGACGCCATTGTTACTCATGCAAATCATTTTGTGGTGAATCCCGGGCTTAATGCACTGGAAACCAGCCCCAGGGACGATAGGTTGAGAGCACTTTTAATGGAAAGACATGGGTCGATAACTATTGATTATGTAAAGAAATGCATGTGTGATCATGAGAATTATCCAAAAGCCATATGCCGCCATCCATCAGAAATTGAACTGCCCCTTACCATGCGGGGAATTACAGTTGCTGGCCTGATTGTAGATTTTGATGAAGAAGTTATACACATCTGTGCCGGGCCACCCTGTGAAGGAGAGTTTGTTGAATACAAGCTGTAACCAAGGTCCGTGCTTTTCGGGTGAAACAGCATACCGGCTTAACAATATAAGAAGGTGTTAAAATGTGGTATGGCAGCTTTAGAGAACAGGTTGTAAATCTGCATAACGAAGCAGAAAGAAGTGAACTGTCGGAATTTTTGAAAAGGCAGGGCCTATTACTGGAGGCGGATATTGAATATACAATTGCTTTGCTTGACGGCAGGAAAATTGCAGCTGTGGGGTCATTAAGCGAAAGGGTTATGAAATGCATTGCAGTGGACGGAGAATACAAGAATATGGGTCTCGCCTCCGGGATTGTAACCAACCTTATTAATGAAGCATACGCAAGAGGGAAAACCCATCTGTTTATATATACAAAGCCTGAAAACAAATGTATTTTTACCGAATTGGGCTTTTATACCATTGCAGAGGTGCCGGAGAAATCGGTCCTTATGGAGAACAGATCGGATGGGATAAAAAGGTATATTGATGAAATTGTAAATGAAAGCAGGACAAAGGGAGACTCAGGGGCAATTATTGTCAACTGCAATCCCTTTACGTTAGGCCATAAGTATTTGATAGAGTATGCAGCGTCGCAATGCCGGTATCTTCACGTTTTTGTCCTGTGGGAGGAAAAATCCTGCTTTCCGGCGGAAATAAGATACAGGCTTGTAAAAGAAGGAGTCAGGCATTTATCAAATGTTATTCTCCATAGTGGAAAGGATTATATAATCTCCAATGCAACATTTCCTTCCTATTTTATAAAGACATACGAGCAATGGGTGGAAACCTACGCAAGGCTGGATATTGAGATATTTGCGAAGTACATCGCACCGGCCCTTGACATCAGGAAAAGGTTTGCAGGTGAAGAACCCTACTGCAGAGTAACGGCTGTATACAACGAAGTAATGCAAGAGATTTTGCCGGCACACGGCATTGATGTTCAGATTTTGCCGAGGGTTGGGATAAACGGTAAGCCTATTAGTGCGTCCATAGTGAGAGCTTTGATCAGGTCGGGAACTATAGAAAAAGTAAGTGGATTGGTCCCGGAATCAACTTATAGATTCCTTTTGTCATCTGAAGCTGAGGATATCATCAGGCATATTCGGGAAACCGACCAAAGACATTGAAGAAAGCGAAAAGGAATGTGAGTTAGTATGAAGATACATCAGACAGGAATTGCCGGAACACTTGAATCAAGTGATATAACTATCCATATTGAAGCAAATGAGGGTAAAGGAATCTGGATTGAACTGAAGAGCACAGTGGAAAACCAGTTTGGAAAACAGATCAGATATATTATCAAAGATACACTGCAGAAGCAGGATGTCACAGATGTGTTTGTACGTGCCATCGACAAAGGTGCTCTTGATTGCACCATCCGTGCAAGAGTTTTGACCGCTTTAAGCAGGGCAGCCAATTGCAGCCTGAAGCTGTGGGAGGTGAAATAGTTGGGCAGACTGAGAAGGACAATGTTATATGTGCCGGGTAATAATCCGGGAATGATCAGAGATGCACATATATACGGTTCAGATTCTATCATGCTTGATCTTGAGGATTCGATCTCCATAAAAGAGAAGGATGCGGCAAGAATGCTTGTATATCAATCCTTAAAGACTTTGGATTATGGAAATACGGAAGTTATTGTCAGGGTTAACGGTTTGAATTCTCCTTTTGGCAGGGATGATTTTGAAGCAATCGCGAGGGCAAAACCTGACGGGATAAGGCTTCCAAAAACAGAAACGCCGGAGGAGGTTCAAGAAGCTGATGAATTGATTACACAGATAGAAAGACAGAGCGGACTGGAACAGGGGACTATCAAGTTGATTGCGGCTGTTGAGAGCGCTCTTGGGGTAATCAATGCATTCAGAATAGCAACAGCCAGTAAAAGACTGATCGGTATTGCAATAGGGGCTGAGGATTTTGTAACCGATATGAGAACCAGCCGCTCGGCAGACGGGATAGAACTGCTGGCAGCAAGAGGACAGGTTCTGCTTGCTGCCAGGGCAGCAGGGATTGACGCTCTTGATACAGTTTTTTCGGATATCAATGATGAAGAGGGATTCACCAGGGAAGTCAAGCTGATCAAGCAAATGGGCTTTGATGGGAAATCCATTATAAACCCTAGGCAAATTGATATTGTTCATAGAGTCTTTACACCAACCAACGAGGAGGTTGGAAAGGCTTCCAGGATCATGGAAGCTATAAGGGAAGCGGAGAAAAAAGGACTGGGGGTCATCAGCCTGGAAGGAAAAATGATTGACAAACCGATTGTGGAAAGAGCCGGACGTGTCCTTGAACTGTATGATGCAGCTGCAAAAAATTATGCATTAAGAGGTGACCGGCATGCTTAACGGAGTGGGAAGAGATATTCCAAATGAGATATATGGTATTGGGGGACTGCGTCCATATGAAAAAACAATATGCAGCCAGAGGAATGATATGAATGGCATGTCTGTTTACAAGAAGAATCCGGGGCGGAAGAAGGTCGCAGCTTCGATTCAGGAAGCAATAAAAGCTGCCGGTCTAAGGGATGGCATGACCATTTCCTTTCACCATCACTTTCGAAATGGCGATTATGTAGTCAACATGGTCATGGAAGCTATCGCAGCCATGGGGATCAAGGACATTGTGATTTTTCCCAGCTCGCTTTCAGATATACATTCTCCTCTTATCGGGCATATAAAAAACGGCGTTGTAAAACGAATTGAAACAAGCGGTCTGCGGGGTGCCATGGCCCATGCGGTTTCTGACGGGTTAATGGATATTCCTGTCGTGATCAACTCCCATGGAGGGAGGGCAAGAGCCATAGCTTCGGGAGAAATGCAGATTGACGTGGCGTTTCTGGGGGTACCCTCCTGCGACCCTTGCGGCAATGCAAACGGATATTCGCTGGAAAACTCAGCAGCTTCTGAGTGCGGGTCTTTAGGATATGCGAAGGTTGATGCGCAGTATGCAAAAAAAGTGGTGCTTATAACTGATAATCTTGTAGGATATCCTAATGTTCCCTTTGGAATACCGGAGTCTCAGGTTGACTATATAGTAGTTGTGGACTCCATTGGTGATCCAAAAGGGATTGCTTCCGGTGCAACCCGGTATACCAATAATCCGAAGGATCTCCTTATAGCGAAGTGCGCAGCGGATGTCATCGCTGCTTCAGGATATTTTAATGACGGGTTTTCACTTCAAACGGGTTCCGGGGGAGCTTCTTTGGCTGTAACACGGTTTCTGAGAGAGAAGATGCTTGAAAGAAATATCAAGGCGGGTTTTGCCCTTGGGGGTATTACTTCACAGATAGTAGAGCTGCATGAGGAAGGGCTGATTGGAAAGCTGCTGGACGTTCAAAGCTTTGACTTGCGAGCGGTACAGTCCTTGAAAAACAATCGGTTTCACTATCAGATAGATGCGGAATACTATGCCAGCCCTGATAATGAAGGGTGTGCTGCCCATCAATTGGATGTAGTGGTTCTCAGTGCTTTGGAAATTGACCTGGATTTCAATGTGAACGTCATTACCGGGTCCGACGGTGTCATAATGGGTGCCTCGGGGGGACACAGCGATACTGCTGCAGGTGCTTCGGCCGCCATTATTGTTGCACCGCTGGTAAGAGGCAGGATGCCTACTGTGCTTGAAAAGGTCAATACGGTAATTACTCCCGGACATACGGTAGATGTGCTGGTTACTGACCAGGGAATAGCCGTAAACCCGATAAGACAGGATTTATTATATAATCTGAAATCTTCGGGACTACCGGTATATTCTATTGAGGAGCTCAAGGAAAAGGCAGAAAAGGTTGTCGGGCGGCCTGAACCCATACTTTGGGAGGATAAAATAGTAGGGCTGGTTAAATACCGGGATGGTTCGGCAATTGACTTTATACGCCAGGTAAAAAGGAGCAAGGAGTATGAAAGAAGGTATTGAGGTTACGCTTGAGCAGCTGCTGGATGCACGGGACCAAAGAGCTGCCAGGCAGAGAATGCATATAAGCAAGCTTGAGGTACCACTTGTTTCATTTACAGTCAATATGCCGGGCGCATACAAGAAAACTTCTGAAAGCTGCTTCATTTTCCGGGAAGGCTGTGATGCTTTGAAAAAGAAGCTTGAAGAAAGCTTTGGGCAGCCTGTCTGCAGACAGATATATGAGCTTGATACAGGTTATGAGGCGTTGATTGGTGTGAACACGGATGCGAAAAGCTTGAAGGAAAATGTGCTTCAGCTTGAGAGAACGCATCCCTTGGGCAGACTATTTGACTTTGATGTAATTGATCTTGATGAAATTCCGATTTCACGAGAGGCATTGGGCTATCCAAAGCGTAAATGCCTTCTGTGCGAACAGGATGCACATATATGCGGGCGGAGCGGAAAACATGGAATAGATGAGCTTGCCCAAAAAATCCGGGAAATTGTTGAAGCTTATCAGCAGGATATATAGAGCCATTAATGAAACAGTTAAGTTGAGGGATGAATATGGATCAGGGATTTAATACTGAAAAACCCGACAAAGAGGAAAAAGCCAGGGTACAAATGATTTCACAGAAGGCACAGCTGGCTTTGCTTTATGAAGTATCAGCAAGCCCAAAACCGGGACTTGTGGACAGATTTAATTCGGGTGCACATAAAGATATGGACTTTTATACTTTTATGGCCAGTAGTGCAGCTTTAGGGTCGTATTTTGAAATCTGCGCAGCTGAAGGGATGAAATTTGAGGGAGGCCACCCTCGAAAATTGTTTCAGGCTTTGCGTGATATCGGGAGGCAGGCAGAAAAGACAATGTTTGAGGCCACCGGCGGTGTCAATACCCATAGAGGGTTGATTTTTTCTTTAGGGATGATCTGCGCGGCAGCTTCCAACTATATGAAGGAAAAGAGAACCGGGGAGGCTGATATTGAGGCTATATGCCAAAAAGTCTCCATGATGGCCGAAGGCTTGTGTCTTCGGGAGCTTGAAGGTATGAAGAAGGTAGAAGGACTTACCTGCGGGGAAAGGCTTTACAGGAAGTATGGCTTTAAAGGAATACGCGGAGAGGTGGAAAGCGGGTTTCTTACAGTTCGCAATTATGCTCTTCCACCGCTTCAACAGTTAAAATCAGTCGGTGCCTGTTCAATGAATGATCGTTACGTGCAGACGCTTCTCCACCTGATGGCAGTTAATGAAGATACTAATATTGCTGCAAGGTTTGATGCAGAAAAGCTTGAATATGTCCGCCGATATGCCCGGGCTGTTCTGAATGCAGGGGGAATGCTTACATCACGCGGGGTAGAGATGGTATACAAAATGGACAGGAAATTCATCAGGGAAAATATCAGTCCCGGAGGATCGGCAGACCTGCTTGCTGTTGCCATTATGCTTGATCTTCTTTCAGAGGGGTAGGTAAATTAAGCAGTGAAAACGACGCGGGCAATATGGATGACCATGCTCACAACCTTACCATGGTCATCCATTCGCTGCAATGGACGATATCCAGACTATGCTGCCTTTGCCCTTGTCAATCTACACCCAAATTGCTTTGCTGCTGATATGGAATAACATGCAATTTGTTAGATTTCTTATTTATTGGTATTATATATATAGATATATATATAGTGAAGGATTTAAACATATTATGAAAAAATTGGTTATTGGAATATTAGCACATGTAGATGCGGGCAAGACAACATTATCAGAGAGCTTGCTTTATTTGAGCGGTAAAATTCGAAAATTGGGAAGGGTCGACAATAAAGACGCCTATTTGGATAACTACGAGCTCGAAAGAGCAAGAGGGATTACTATTTTTTCGAAGCAGGCTATGTTTGAAGTGGCTGATACACAGATTACCTTATTAGATACCCCGGGTCATGTAGATTTTTCAACAGAAATGGAGAGAACACTCCAGGTGCTGGATTATGCCATTTTAGTGATAAGCGGAGTAGATGGCGTACAGGGGCATACTAAAACCTTATGGCGTTTGCTTTCCATATATCAAATACCGGTTTTTTTATTTATTAATAAAATGGATCAAAACGGGACTGATAGAGGAAAAATAATGAATGAATTAAAGAAACAGTTGGGTGACGGATGTATTGAATTTGGACAAGGTGAGACAGAAGATTTTAAGGACCAATTGGCCATGTGTGATGAAATACTCATGGAAGCCTATTTGGAAACAGGACATATCCAAATCCCACAGATTAAGGAAGCTATCAGGGAACGTAAGGTATTTCCGTGTTTTTTCGGATCAGCTTTAAAATTGGAAGGTGTTGAGGCATTTATTCAGGGCATTGTTAAGCATGCCCACATACCTTCCTATCCCGAAAAGTTTGGCGCCAAGGTATTCAAAATTGGCAGGGACGAACAAGGAAACCGCCTTACCTATATGAAGATTACCGGCGGAAGACTTAAGGCAAGAGATGTTTTTAATAATGGAGTTTGGGAAGAAAAGGTTAATCAGATCCGAATCTATTCAGGACAAAAATTCGAAGCTGTGAATGAGGCAGAGGCAGGCTCTGTATGCGCAGTAACAGGACTTAGTCAAACAAAACCGGGAGAAGGTTTTGGGAGAGAAGAAGCTTCAAATATACCCGTATTGGAGCCTGTATTGTCCTATCAAATTTTACTTCCTGAAGGCTGTGACCCAAGAGTGATGATTCCCAAGCTGCGCCTGATCGAGGAGGAGGATCCGGAGCTCCATATTGTCTGGGATGAGCAACTTAAGGAAATCCAAGTACAGATTATGGGCGAGGTGCAAACCGAAGTTCTGCAAAGTCTTGTACAAAGCCGTTTTGGTATAGAGATATCATTTGATTCAGGCAAGATTGTTTATAAAGAGACTATTGCAAATGTCATAGAAGGGGTAGGACACTTTGAACCCTTGCGGCATTATGCGGAGGTCCATTTGTTAATGGAACCGGGGGAAAAGGGAAGCGGTCTGCAGTTTGAGTTGGAATGCAGTGAAGATTTGCTGGGTAAAAGCTGGCAAAGACTTATTTTATCCCATCTGGAAGAAAAGCTTCATAAAGGGGTTCTCACAGGGTCGGCCATTACAGATATGAAAATTACTTTAGTGTCAGGCCGGGCGCATAATAAACATACACAAGGCGGTGACTTTAGAGAGGCTACCTATCGTGCAGTGCGTCAAGGTTTAAAGGAAGCAGAATCCATACTATTAGAACCGTATTATGCCTTTCATCTTGAACTGCCGGAGAAAATGGTAGGCCGCGCTATGACGGACATTGAGAAAATGCATGGGATATGCCGGATTTCTCGCATGGAAGGTGAAATAGCAGTTCTTGCAGGAACAGCACCTGTTGCTTCCATGAGAAACTATCAGAAAGATGTGATGGCCTATACCAAAGGTCAAGGCAGACTCTTTTGCAGTCTGAAGGGGTATGAACCCTGTCATAATACTGAAGAGGTCATAGAAATGCTGGGATACGATTCTGAAAGGGACGTGGAAAATCCAGCAGATTCCGTATTCTGCGCAAATGGCTCCAGCTTTTTGGTTAATTGGGACGAAGTAAAGAACCATATGCATGTTGAAGGCTGCTTTCAAAAAAAGGATGATTTATTGGAAGAAGCAGCCGAAAATCAGGCGACCTATTCAGGGGAGAAGTGGATTGATCCAGAGGAAATTGACAGGATCCTTCATCAAACCTATTATGCAAATCAAGGGAAAAAATCCCTTTGGCAAAGACGAAGAACAGTTCCCGAAAGTTATTATAAACCGACTGCCTATATAAGCGAACCAAAAGAAACCAAAGAAGAATATCTTCTTGTAGATGGCTATAATATTATTTTTGCGTGGTCTGAACTAAAAGAACTTGCAAAGGATAATTTGGACGGTGCCAGAATGAAATTGCTTGATTCTCTAAGTAATTATCAGGGGATTCGAAAATGTCAGATTATCCTTGTGTTTGATGCTTATCGTGTTCAGGGGCATCTTGAGGAAGTAATCGACTACGATAATATCCATGTAGTATATACCAGGGAGGCACAAACGGCGGACCAGTATATTGAAAAATTTGCCCGTAACAATCAGAAAAAATATAATATAGCGGTTGCAACCTCAGACGGTTTACAGCAGATTATTATAAGGGGAGCAGGATGTTCCTTGTTATCTGCCAGAGAGCTGAAGGAGGAAATTGAAAGTGCCAGTGAAAGAGTCATTCAGGTCTATCGGGAAAGACAAGCGGTAGATCTTAATTATCTTAAGGATACATTGCCTGTTGAAACCAAACAGCAGATCGATGAACTCTTTAGAGAAGAAAAAGAGAAGTAGGCGGCAGACACTAAAGATATCCGGTTATTTTACTTTTTACAGCAAAACAGTTTGAGCAAATAAAATCAACAATCTCATCCCTTGGGCAGCTTAATGATTATAATCTTCAGCTCAAATCCATCATCGAAGGTGAGCTGAAAGCATATCTGAGTGATCAGCGGTCAGCCAAAGATGTCGGAAAACTTATACAGAACCGTGTCAGTATCTATCTGAATGAGTAATGGGATGATGGGTGCCATATAACAAATAAGGTCTATGTAGTTTTTTGAGAACCCAAATATAAGGTATTATGATGCCACCGCACTTTCCCGCTTATTCAAAAACCACCAAGAAGCAAGATATAACATACTTCTTGGTGGTTCACTTATAGAAGCTAATGCTGCATTGGGTTAATATTTAATGAACTTAGCCCCGGGCACGCCACAGATGCTGCATTTATCGGGAACGGATTTTTCGATATTCCCACATACAGGACAGAGGTAGTAAAATATTTCTTCTGATTGATCGAGATTTTCCAAGGCTTCCTTATATAACCTGGCATGGACCTCCTCAGCCTTCATAGCAAAGGTAAATGTCATGACTGCCGCCTTGTTGCCTTCTTCTTCGGCAGTTTTCACAAAATCAGGATACATGTCTTGATATTCATGGGTTTCACCGATAACTGCGTCCTTTAGATTGTCAACAGTTGTTCCGGTTTTGCCTGCAACGTCAAAATGCTTGAGAGCATGCAAGGTTTCAGCATCGGAAGCCGCCTTGAACAGCTTGGCTGCGTTGA
>LOES01000077.1 GCA_001515955.1 Clostridia bacterium BRH_c25
AGGAGAAATGGGGCGGCAGATATCCGAGCTCCATAGCATCCTGGCGGAATAACTGGTCGCAGCTGGCTACCTACTTCAAATATCCGCCGGAACTCCGGAAAATCATATACACGACCAATTCCATCGAAAACTTCAATCGGCAGCTCAGGAAGGTTACTAAATCTAAGACTATTTTCCCAACTGACGACGCCCTTTTCAAAATGCTGTACCTTTCAATGGTGGACATCACGAAGAAGTGGAACGGCAAACCTTGGGATTGGGGTAAGATTTTAGAGCAGCTATGTATTTATTTCGAGGGTAGGATTACCCTGGCAGATATAGATTAAGTATAAAAAAATGAACTCTGCCAACTACCTGTTGACAGAGTTCTCATCATGTGTAAAAATACATACAACAATATTTCTAAAAAATTTGCTATGTAAACCAAGGTATTTTATCATTAATCCAAAAGGTTTACACAAAATTATTTACAGTCTCATTATTAGTGCAAAAAATATAACAAGATTATGTACCGGGTACAGAGTATAAGAGAATATTACTAAACTATTTAGAAGCAATCTCTTAACCTCTGTATCCTATACAGTCTCCCAAAACGAGCCGATACTATTATAAAACATAAGAAGCAGCTTTTATCAACCGTTTTACATCTCTAAGTCCAATATTCCCCTTAAAATATTTATTTGCATCATTCACTTTTTCAAGTGACCTGTACAATTCCTCGGCATTTGCCTCAGCTACAGATTTTGCATCTTTATAACCTGAATCAAATAACATTCTTGCTGCTGTTGGACTCACCCATTGAATTCTTGTGAGACCAACCAAAGAAGAAATCTCATCAACAAAGTCGTTATCTAGTACACCTGAACTAAAAATTTCTTCTCTCTTGCTTGAAGTTTCTAAAGCTTCATAGAGTAAAGCCGTATTCTTATAGCCTTTGTTTTCTAACTTAGCTATTTCATTTTTGTCGAGCCAAACAAAATCACTCAAAGGAAATGCTTTGGGGAAATAGCCTTCAACTTCTCTTCGCAATAATGTTAAATACTCAATATTTATATTGGTCTTCTCAGCAAGTGGCACTATGTTTTTAGAGTTTTTTACAGATTTACGAAAGTCCGCTAATGTAAAAATTCGATTCATTTTAAGCTTACTAAAATTTTCTTCAATACCTTCCAATAACAAGCTACGGCTTGGCACCAAATCTGTTTCTTTAATTCTTATCAACAAATCATCAAGCTTAACTTTGTCGGCATCAATATAATAAGACATGCTTCAAAACCTCCTTGACAAAAATCAATTATATGCTAAACCACAACTCCCTCTTTATCCAACCATCCTTCTCTTAACACATATCCACCACGCTCTCCACCCTCAGGTCCTATCTCGATTATATAATCTGCCTGTTTTATAAGCAGAGGATTATGTTCAATGACAATAACTGTTGCACCCTTTGCAGCCAATTCAGAGAAAATATAATCAAGCTTTTTCACATCTTCATCATGAAGTCCGGTAGTAGGCTCATCAAGTATATAAATGACATCTTTTGTTTTGCCATCGCACAGTTCCTTTGCAAGTTTTATCCTCTGAGCCTCACCACCTGATAAAGTAGCAGCACTTTGACCTAATTTGATATATGAAAGACCGACTTTATCAAGCATATCAAGTATTTTATAGATTTTTGCTTCACTTTTAAATAAGTCTTTCACTTCACCGATTTCAAGCTCCAATAAATCTGCTATTGAATATCCTTTAAATTGAACGGACAGCACTTCCTCGCGGTATCTTTTTCCGCTACACCTTGTGCAAGTCGTATAAATGTCAGGCATAAAGTGCATCGGTATTGCTATTTCACCTGCCCCTTTGCATTCCTCACACTGCCCCTTTGTGCTATTAAAGCTAAAGTGTTCCTTCGTCAGTTTAGCCTTTTTTGCGTCACTTAAGCTTGCATAGAAATCTCTTATTAAGTCAAATACCCCTGTATAGGTTCCAGGATTTGATCTTGAATTTTTACCAATAGCCTTTTGACTGACATAATAGATATCACTAATATGATTCACCCCTGTTATGCTGTCATATTCTCCAAGCAATTCAACATTTTTGCCAAGCCTCTTTAATATCGCCGGATATAAAGTTTTTGAAATCAGACTGCTTTTACCCGAGCCGCTAACACCAATTACACATACGAACTTGGAAAGGGGTATTGATATATCAATATTTTTCAGATTATTAGTTCTGGCCCCTTTTAGCACAAGTTTTTCATCAGAATCAATCACATTACCGGTGATTTTATAATTACAATCAGCTTGATCCGAAAAGTTTTGCTTATTTACTTCTTCTGCCCGTAAAAGCTGTCCTCCATAATGTCCTGCCCCCGGACCAATTTCCACCAAGTAATCAGCCATATCAATAAAAGCTTTTTTGTGCTCTACCATGATAATTGTGTTACTTTGTTCTTTTAAGTCCTTAATAGTTTTAATTAAGAATTGGTAATCTTTTGGATGTAATCCCTTAGATGGTTCATCCATGATATAGAGAATATTAGAGAGCCCAGAACCAAATTGCGTTGCTATTTTAAGCCTCTGTGCTTCTCCTCCTGATAACGATGGAATGCTCCTATCCAGGTTAAGATAGTTGAGTCCCACTTGTTCAAGCTTCTTCAGCCTGTTAATGAGCTTTATAAAGATACCCTTGGATTTTTCCCTTTGAGCATTGTTCAAATGATTGTAAGCAGCATGGCACCAATTTTTTAATCTAGTGATGTTCATCAAGGTAGCTTCCGGATATCTTGTATAACCAACTCTTACCAAACGTCCTTCTTCCAACAGTCTCTCACCTTGGCACCTGCTGCATTTTTTATTTACAATAAATCGTTCAATATGAGTAATAGATTTATCCGCACTATTATCCTTTAAAAGGCGGTATAAAATATTGACAACTCCTTCTACAGGTCTTGTAATTGTGCCGTTTCTACCGTTGGAATTCTCGTAGCTTAAGGTTACCTCCCTGCCATTACTGCCGTAGAAGATCTGTCTTTTAAACTCTTCTGAAAGCTCCTTAAAAGGAACCTCGAGATCTTCCTTCATATCAGCTGCCAGGGCAAGCACTTCACCCTTCATCCAATTGGCATTAGGCTTTTCTCTATGTTTTCTAAGATTTCCCCACCAGGCAGAAGCACCATCCAATATAGATATCTCCGGGTTACTGACAATCAAGTCAGTATCAATCTGAAGCTCTTCACCAAGTCCCTTACACACAGGACACATGTACTCAGGATGATTATAATTAAACATTGCCGGCGTGAGTTCAAAATATATAGTCCCACAACTGCCACAAACACTGTTTTTGGGCACAATATCGTTGCAATTTGGGCATGTCCGTTCACCAATAGTCGCAAATAACAGTCGTAAATAATCCCCTATCCTTGTTACTGAAGCAACAGTTGATCTTGGATTTATTCCTAAATTTCTCTGCTCTATCGCTATTGATGGCTGAAGTCCGGATATTTTTCCAACCATTGAATCCTTTAAATCGCTGCCTATAGGGGAATTAGAAGCAACCAAGTCAATAAACTGTTTTTGACTTTCGTGATAAATCGTATCAAAAGCAAGACTTGATTTTCCACTTCCGCTGACTCCTGTTATAACTGTTATTTTCTCCTTTGGAATTCTTACGGAAATGTCCTTTAGATTGTGTATTGTCGCATGCTCTACCACTATTTCATTCGTATTAATATGGTCCCGTTCAAAATTATCTTCACTTTCAAGCTCTTTAAAATAGGCAACTTCGCTATTTGCAGGATTATCTTCTGCTATATTGATTCCAGGGTCATCTTGAAAAACTTTATAATTAGTCCAATGTCCCACCCATTCAGGCACTCTTACACCGTTAAACAAATCTTCTTTATATGGCATGAGCTGCAAGATTATAGAGTGTTCAAAACCATCAAAACCTGAAACCGATAGATTATGATTATATTTATCTACAGCTTTTACTTTAACAATCGTTGACGCCAACGGATTTGGCCGGACGGGCGATCTTGTTGCGAACACTCCGGATTTTGGTGCATTTTTATAAGGCGGATTGCACATTAAGTGGCTGCGGTATTTTTTATCATCAAACCTGTGAAACCACCATAATACCCGGATATAGTCCCCAGCATTTATTTGATCAAGTGATTTTTCAATTTCATTTCCTGATAATCCTTCTGTTTCTCGAATTTGAATAATCCCATTATTATTTACAAATAAATATTCCCCAATTGGATTTTCTTTGAATGAAATGGAGCTGAAGCATTCTTTATCTATGTCATTCTTTTTTATATAACCTTCTACAACTTCTTCACAGGGGAAATACGGTTTTATGTCTACTAACCCGCCCTTGATATCATTACCTTTTCCTTCTACTTCAATAACCATGTCACCAATTTTCTCATTGGTTTCTATAATTTTTGAGCCATAACAAAAAATCTCACTTTCATCCTTTGTAAATATAAGGCAATGGCTGAAATGATCAAGCTTGATCAAAGCATCCTTCAATTCCCTCTTGACACTAATCCTAAGAAGGCTGACAGCTTCACATTCATTATTGCTAATCGTCTCATAGTGTCCGATTAATTTAAATTCAATCTTTTTCATCTGATATTCATCCTTTCCTATAGAGGAGTTATTGGAATGAATATCTCAACAATTCTCTCCTCTTTTTCAGCAGTGTACTCTTGAGGTGGATAATATTCAAAGCATAGTCTGTCATCTGGCATATAACCACTCTCAGGTAACCATTTTGATAGCATATAATCCCAAGCCCCTTGATATTCATCTGATTTAAGCAAAAATCTGCCTACTGCATATTTACCTCCCGCTAAGTCCATACTTCCAAATTCTCCTGAATCTTCAACCTCATCTGTTATAGACATGCATACACTTAGTCTGAGTTTTTCCTCCATCGTTAAATTTCCAAAATCATGATATACAGTAAACCATTTTGTTTCAGGTTTAACAAGATTTTTCTTGAAAGCAAAGTTATATAGCTTGGTAAATAGTTTCACGAACAAATCAGAGTTCCCTTTATAAGCACCGGTATGCCTAATATATAGTACTCTTGTGGAATCTATTATTCTTATGGTTAGTTCCATAGGTATATTATAATAAGTTTTCTTCTCACATACTTTTCCATTTATGCTAATTTCATTAATCAGTTTGTCCATTTCCAAATTATCCAGTTTTTTAATCGTACTTGCACTGACTTTGTATTTATCTTTAAGTGCCTTTGCAAATGATGCTTGATTAGAAAATCCGACTGACAGAGCAATATCTAACAGCGAGAGCCGTTTATTGCTCCTAATAAGAAATACAGCTTTTTCCAATCGCAATCTTTTTATGTAACTGTACAAGCTTTCACCTGCTATTTGTCTATAAATTCTTTGAAAATGAAATTCAGAAAAAGACGCAATACCAGCGAGATTCTCAATATGCAGTTCATCCGCTAAGTGATTTTCTATATAATCCTGTACCATATTAATCTTTGAAATATATACTTTTCTTGATTCATTTAATATAAAATCCATAAAGCCTCCATTAATTGATTCCAATTTTTGGTGCCAGTCTATCAACTGCGTGTCCAGCAAAGCTGGACCGTGCTAGCCGGTGAAAGTCCGGTCCCGGTAGTCGCCAAGGAGCCGGGTAGCAAATCCCAGTGCGTCGCAGAAATGCGGGGTGCCAAGCGGGAGGATAACGTACCTGTAAATTAGACAGGGCAAGCAAGGATGCTGGTCGTAACATAAAGTGAACTCTGCCGCATCGTAAAGACTGGGCCCCGGATCAAGGGGAGCAAGAGGAAGCCGAGCCTGGAGTTGATGGGTGAAGGCCATGGAAGGTAGGAAGAGCTTGGAAGCACTACCCAAGAA
>LOES01000078.1 GCA_001515955.1 Clostridia bacterium BRH_c25
TCGTTCCTTGTTCTTATAATAATAAGTTTGCTAATGAAGGATAGGCTATTTGCTTGTCCTTTATTTTACCATCCACAATATCATCCATACATGTTAGTAAGCATCAAGTGAAGCTTCCACTCTTGCTTTTCTTTCAAAAAATAAGAATAGGAAATACGCGGAGAATAAGTATACAAGGCTTATGATAATTTCTGTACCTAGCAAAAGGTATATTTTATCGATAGATCCCTTTACAGCAATTATTCGAGAGGCTTCAATGCTTCTTGTTACAGGTATGAAATAAGACAGTATAAATGCGAAAGCAGGCAGACGCTCAATAGGGAAGCTGGCTCCAGTTAATATAAAAAGCAGCATTGCAGCTACATTAAGAAACAGATGTATTTCTCTTATTACTAAGGCGACACTGGCAATCACCAAGCCTATGGAAGTACCCCCAATCATTGCCGTAAGTATAGACAGCGCAAACTGGAAGTAGTTGATCCCGGATAGATCCACACGAAATATGATGATGCCTGCCAGGAGACCAACCACTACAGTGACTGCAGCATCAAATATACTGATGAAGGATCTGGCTGTAAAGGTTAGAAATTTGTTGGCCGGCGAGGCAACTATCAGCTTGAGGGTACCCTCTAATCTCTCGTTTCTCAGGAGTGAGCCGGTTGCAAACACCGCATTTCTAGTACTGAGTAGAAATGCATTTCCTATGATCCATGGTGTAATATTTGAAGACCCAAAAGTAAATCTTACTAAAAGAGAGTAAAATATCATCTGAAGACAAGGGTCAATAATTTTTGCGAGAAGGTATGCCTTTGGGTCAAGCCAGCCAAACATGGCTTTGAAGGACAGGATTGACATCCTAAAGAATTTTCTCATTAGACCACCTCCAGTGTAGCTTCTTTTCTTGCTTTGACATCAATTACAATATAAAACAGTTTATACAGAGCATAGTATATAAATGTAATAGTGATTAATCCATAGAGATATGCATAGAAGGCATTGAAATCAGAAATACCTACTATTGATGCCCTACAGAGCTTCAAAATGTATGTGGGGCTTAAAGCAAAAGATATAGGACGCGTCCATAATGGCAGAATGTCTATTGGGAATACTGTTCCGCAGAATATCAAAACAGGATATTCTATGCTGTTCATTATTACCCTAGTGCTTCTAGAAATAGCCAGGAGAGCGGACAGCAGCATAGCTACCAGTACTAAGGAAACCATGCTAATGGCTATACTCAGGCTGAAATAAAACGGGTGAGCGATTGTAAACCTGACTTTCAAAAACACTATTACAAAAACAAAACTCAAAACCATCGAAAAGAATCCGAGGATAGTGTTGCCTATTACCTTCCCCAACATAATGGTTGAAAACTTTGCCGGACAACAAAAGATAACTTCCAATGCTCCCATGAATCGTTCTCTGTCAATGTCCCCTGCGGATGAAAAGCTTATTGAACCCCACATGCTGGCGACAGCAGTCCCCAGCATTACATAGGATACAAGCATGCTGTTGTCTTGACCCTTGTATATCAGGTACATAGTCCAGGAAAAGAGTATGGGATAAGCAATAATAGAGAACCTGAACATAGATCGTGAGAAAGATTGCTTCATTTGAAGCAGGCATGAGGAATAGATGATTTTTAACGTATTGTTCATATTATTCACCTACTATCATTTTTAGATATGCTTCTTCCAGTGTAGCCTCGTTCATGCTTACTTTCAGTTTACCAGGTTCACCCATAGCAATTATTTTGCCTTTGTTGATTACTGCAATCCTATCACAAAGCTCATCAGCCTCAGGCATATAGTGTGTAGTCAGTACAATAGTTTTTCCTTCACTTGATAGAAGCCTTATTATATCTCTTAGGGTTTTGGCGCCTAAAGGATCCAGACCTATTGTGGGTTCATCAAGAAACAGCACTTCAGGATCGTTGACCATACCCCGTGCTATTTGCAGCCTCTGTTTCATACCTTTAGAAAAGGATTCCACTTTGTAATGGGCTTTGTCTGAAAGACCTACCAACTCAAGCAGCTTCGCTATTCTCTTCTTTTTGGACTTCTCATCCACACTATACAGGTCACAGAAATATGATAGGTTATCCCATGCCGAAAGCCTCCAATATAGGCTGCGTTCTCCTCCAAATATGAAATTGATTTTCTTTCTGAGCTTTTTCTCTTCACCAAAGCATTTATATCCTAAGACAGTAGCTTGGCCTGATGTAGGGACAAGAAGAGTGGTTAGTATTTTGATAGTGCTTGTTTTGCCTGCGCCGTTAGGGCCCAGAAGCCCGAATATCTCCCCCTTTTCAACGCTAAAGGAAATACCCTTCAGTGCATTGACAGTTGTTTTCTCTCTTTTTAGAACACCAATAATAGTATGATACTCACGTTTCAGATCAATTACCTCAATAACACTCATACATGACCTCCATATTTAATCTAATTAGATATATTGCTAATTAGATTAAATATACCATTAAGTGGATTATTGTGCAACTATAAGCAGAAAAAAACACCGTCCATCTTGGACGATGCTACTATAAATATTTGCTAAGAGAATCGATAAGCTCTTTGTAAACAGCTTTATTCAGGCTGAAATATTTTGTGTTTTTATCCCTCTCTTCATGTACCATTGAAACAGATTTCAACAAATCAAGGTGGTGGGAAATAGTAGGAGTAGTAACTCTTATGATGCTGGCTATTTCTTTGCCTGAATAAGGTTTATCAGAAAGAAGCTTCATAATGTCAAGTCTGCTTTTATTTCCC
The DNA here is from genome assembly GCA_001515955.1 of Clostridia bacterium BRH_c25. The sequence goes on from LOES01000078.1 coordinate 2,769, forward strand.
AGTATCCGCAGTATCTTTGCAAGCTCCGTTGTATCAATGGCTGAATTTGCAGGATTCACAGGATAAACTAGTAGCTGTGTTGTCTCGTTGAATACCCTCATAGATTTACGCCTGAAATAGAAGCTTGGTACAAAGAGGTAGTAATTGAAGTCATATATTCTTTTGAATTTTTTTCCCATAATTTCCTGAGCAACGGTCAATGGGGGTTTCTCCTTAAGCTCATTGGAAACCAGCAGCAGTTTTTCAGTGTAAATATCACCAGTCAATATATTTTCATGCTTTATAAATCTATCTAAACTATTTAGAATTTTTATAAAACTCTCTCTGAAGTCGTCTGTATTCTTTGCTAAAATCTTTAATTTATCGAGGCCTATTTCCTCTATATGATTATAATTTGAAATAAGTTTTTCTGCTATATTGAAATTCTTCAATATAGCTTTAATATCTTCCATGGATATTGTACCGCCGCTTAATATATAGGCAAATTCAGTGGCAGAAAGCTTACGGATACTTTCAACAATATGATTCAGATCTGTCAGTATGCCAATATGCAGAGCAAATTCAAGAAATTCAAGTCCTTCAAGCCGGAAAGACTTAAGTTCGGCTAGAAAATTCCGGTCTGAAGCTTCTAGAAATTCTGCCGCTGGCGGATAATCCGGATTTTCTACCAAAAAATTTAGACAGCTGACCATCTCTACGAAATACAATGGAGAATTCAACACTTTTAGTTCAAAACTATTGTTCATATTTATCATCCTTATTCTATAAGTAGTATTATTATATCATATAATTTTCAAACGGCCAGGATTTTATCTTTAATTGTATTCAAGAGCTGGCATACTTTTTTTAGAATTAGTTTAGTACATAATATACATCCTTAATATTGATAATTTGGTTGATTGCCTAACTAAAGAAGCACCAAAACTTACTTCTCTGCAGTTGAATATTATGGAGGAGCTATGCTACCATACAACCAAGCTCTATAATATTGCCAACTATGAATGTATTACCGATGGGTATAAATCCTATTACGAGATGGAGAAGCTTTATACAACTAATTGGCATAAAACTTTTCTGCATTCCCATACATACCAGCAATGCCTATGCCGCCAAAATACAAGAATGTGGAGAATCATAAGAACCATATAATATTCACAAATCTGGCAGTCAGATTTAAGAATAATATACTAATGCTTTCACTGGCTAAAGAAGTACAAACCAAATTCGGAGTGGAGAGCTTAAACTTTGAAGTTTCAGATAAACTTCAGACGCTGATGAATTTGGATAGTGTACAACAAGCAAAGAACTCCTACTTCAATAAGCAAATAGCATATTATACCTCATTGGAAATGAAGAAATCAGGAAGTACAAGATTCAAACGCACAGCACGAATAAGGAAGCTTCAAAAGCAGCGGAACGACTATATACAAGACTGCCTGCATAAAGCCAGCAGGAAGGTTATAGAGCTGGCCTTGCTGCATAACTGTTCTACTATAGTGATAGGAGATATATCAGGTATCAAGCAGGAGTCTCAAATAAAAGGCTTTGTACAAATACCCATTCAGAGACTTGTAGAACAAATAAAGTATAAAGCGGAACTAGTGGGTATGAAGGTAGTACTGCAAAATGAAAGCTATACCTCGGGAGTATCGGCTATAGACCTGGAGCCGGTCAATAAAGTCCATTACAATAAAAGCCGTAGAATAGCCAGAGGCTTATTCAAAAGTAATGCAGGAATACTAATAAATGCAGATATTAACGGTAGTCTGAATATACTACGCAAATATAAAAATGTAGTCCCAGAGCTTGTAAAACAAGTGAGGGATAATGGGTTCGTGGATAACCCCATAAGGATAGCTGCCTAAAACACAGCCGGTCTTATGAAGCTACTACTTCTATAAGTGGCAGTAATTCACCACAGCCCTGAATACGATCCTGCCGGCAATGATACAGAGTTTGCCAACGAACGCCTATTTAAACCCATCGGCATAAAAGAAATCCCGGATTATGAAATGAAAGCATTTGGGTTTGAGGATTTATTCGGGAAAAATGTGAAAGGATGGGTTAAAGACCCAAACAGTAACTCCACAGGAGGATGGGGACTTACGCTAAATCCCCGTGATATGGCACGTTTTGGATTTCTATACTTGAATGGCGGTATTTGGGACGATAAACAGATTATCTCCAAAACGTGGGTTGATGAGTCTACAGCTCCTCATTCCAAGACATTGCTTAATAATGCTACAGCCAAATACGGTTATCTATAGTGGTTACATGAGGAGGTCGTTTTTGCATACTTAGCACTAGGGGATGGGGGTAATGTCATTTGCTGCATTCCGGAAAAAGACCTGGTCGTAGCAATTGCATCAGAATTCATCATTAATCCTCGTGACAGGTGGACACTGATTAAGGAACATATTATCCCGGCTGTAACAGACTAATCTTAAATTCAATAACCTGATAACCTTTGCACCTGGCAATAAAAGCATCCAGGACCAATATGCAAGAAGCCCGGTATCTCCCTATATAATTTGAAAAATCACATAAACCAATAGTTTTGCAAAGGACAGGCATTTAATATTGCCTATCCTTTCTTTTGGATAAGCGCCTCAGTAAGTGCCAGGCATGTATGGCTATGAATTTACAAAAACTCTGCGCAAATATTACTGTAACCTGCCAAATTTAATTTCTAATTTCTTATTCTTTCCATATCTTGAATGTAAGGCATCTCAGGCTCCCACCGCCAGCCAGGAGTGCGTCCGGATGAAAATAGAGGTATCCGGTCTATGAACCATAACCATTTTTAACTTATGAAATTCATCAATTCCGAACTTATTTTCGGCAGAAAGTATGAAAACTTTGTCCAAACAAAATAACCTCCGTTCCTTTGTTACAATAATAGCATGACACAAAGGCCGGAGGAATATATTTTATGCAAAACATTAGTCATAATCATAAAAATTGTTTACAGTAAAAAGATGCAGCAAAGTCATTGAAATATTGTTTTCTGGCTCAGCTTGAAAAATATTTGCTTTTGCACCTCTAAAAACGATAGACAATAACAATAAATAATACTCACATAATTGTACATCGATTAAGAGGATATAAAAAATGCAATATGCTACAATACGATAAAGGAGGTGAAATCATGGGATTTTTACAGCAATTGGACGATGCTCTGGATTATATTGAAGAAAATCTTGCCGGGAATATTTCCTTTGATCAGGCAGCGAAAATCGCCTGTTGTTCAACGTATTATTTCCAGCGCATGTTTTCCTATATAGCAGGTGTGCCGCTTTCTGAATATATCCGCCGAAGGCGAATGACTGCCGCTGCATTTGATCTCCAGGACAACAATGCTAAAATCTCTGAAATTGCTGTGAAATACGGATACAACTCGCCGACATCATTCAACCGCGCTTTTCAAAGTGTTCATGGTGTTGCGCCTTCGGCGGTTTGGGGAAGAGAAGCGTTCCTGACAACATATCCCCGCCTTCGCTTACACATCTCTGTGACTGGTGATGAGCAAATGAAATATCGCATTGAAACAAAGAAGCCCATTCGCATTGTTGGTGTCAGGATGACCTTGTCTGCTGATGTTGAAAGGAACTTCACAGAAGTACCGAAGTTTTGGCATAAAACCAGGAGCAGCAGTACATTCACACAATTTGGTAAACTGATGAACCAAAGTCCGGAAGGAATGCTGGGCACTACAATATATAACAGGCTTGATGATATCAGCTATGTAATCGGAGTAGCAAGTGACAAGCCAGTCCCGGATGGCATGGTTGAATGTCAGATTCCCGGGCTGACATGGGCAGTATTTCAGTGTATCGGCCCTATGCCGTATACATTCCAGGAGTTATACAGGCGGTTTTATAGCGAATGGCTCCCTGTGTCCGATTATAACTATACCAATGGGCCTGACATGGAAGTGTACACAGAAAACAATACCACATCGCCAACCTACAAATGTGAGTTGTGGATGGCAGTAACAAAGAAATGAGGAGAAAAAAATGACGGCAATTGAAATTGACAAATTGGTTAAGCAGTACAAGAATGGCATCAGAGCCTTGGACGATTTAAGTTTTAAAGTAAACAGAGGGGAAATCTTCTCTTTGCTGGGACCGAACGGTGCAGGGAAATCTTCTCTGATTAACATTCTGACAACCTATTACAAACCCACATCAGGGAATGTAACCATGCTGGGAAAAGATTTATGCAAGGAGCCCGCATGGGTGCGCACACAGATTGCTTGTGTCGCTCAGCATATTTCCATCGATTTGCACCTGTCGCTTATGGAAAACATGTTGTTTCAAAGTAGGCTGTACAAAGTAGATGCACAGACGGCAAAAAAAAGGATAAGCTCTTTGATTGACAACTTTGAGCTTTCCGGATATCTGAAGTACCCCACGGCATCCTATTCGGGAGGGGTGAAGCGCAGACTGGACATTGCCATGAATATGGTTTCGTCACCTAAGATTTTATTTTTGGATGAGCCCACAGTGGGTATGGATGTTGATTCTCGGAAAGCCATGTGGAAAATGCTGCTAAAAATCCGGGATCAATATGGGACAACAATTTTCCTTACGACTCATTATCTTGAGGAAGCCGACCAACTGAGTGATGCCATCTGTATCATGAAAGACGGAAGGGAATTGGCCCAGGGAACACCTGGCAGCTTACGCAGTTACATCAGGCAAAACATGCTTCGTATAGCATTTTCCAGTGCCGGGGAGATAAAAAAATACGAGGATACTCTTAATAGTACGGGGCTCATTAAGTTTACCAATGTGCGGGATAATTCAATTTTTGCAGGGGTGGATGACTGCAGAACAGCTTTTACAGCTGTGAGCAAGTGGCTTTTGGAGCATCATGTGGAGTTTGACGCAATCGAAATTGTAGAACCCAGTCTGGAAGATGTATTTTTGGCATTAACAGGTTCGGGAGAAACCAGAGAGGAGGAACGGATATGCTGAATATTTTGTGGCGAAATATGAAGTGGCGTTATCAAAATCCCCTTTCCATAGCGGTTACAATACTGCAGCCTCTTATTTGGCTTGTTTTGTATAGCGCAGTCGCGGGTCAGACAATGCAAAGCATAGCTATCGGAAATTACACCGCTTTCATTTTACCAGGCATCATAGTGCTCGTAACCTTTTCCGCCTGCAGCAGCGGCGGTATCATCAATTTCATCATGAAATCCAGTGGCAGCTTTTACAGAATACTGATTGCGCCTGTGAGTAGAAGTTCCATTGTGTTGGGGCAAATGCTGGAGGCAATAATGCTTTCCTTTATGGAAACAGCAATTTTATGTGTTGTAGGCCTTTTTTTCTCGGTGAAGGTGGCATCGGGCATTCCCGGGATCGCACTCATGATACTGCTGATCTTTATGACAGCGTTTTTCATGTCAGGCCTCGCTTATTCCATCAGTCTCTTCCTGCCAAATGAAGTGATCTATGAGACAATAATGAATGCGATTGTGCTGCCCATCTTTTTTTTGAGCACGGCTCTTTTTCCTACGGAAAATTTGTCCGGAGGATTAGCGGCAGCCGTAATGCTCAATCCATTTACACATATTATAAATGCTCTGCGCAGCTTGATATTTGGAGAGACGATCTTGTTTGGGGACATCCTGCCTGTCATTGCGCTATTCGCAGTGATGTGCTGCGGCAGCTTTGCGCTGGCAATATGGAGACTCAAAAAGGAAACTGCCTGCTAATTGCTATCATAATATTTTTCTAAATACTGAGAAACTGAAAATTGTAAACATTTATAACCTTCGTAAATACAATGGTGAATGTATAAATAATGCATCCGATGCACAAGAATCAGGGGAAAAGGTTAATGTAATATGAAGCCTCGCTGTCTGTTGCTCAAGCAAACAGCAAGGCTTCATAGTTATACTGTAAAGGGAGAAGGAGTAAAAGTATTTTTCTTTTACATTATTAACATACCACATGAATGTTAAAAATAAATAAATTTATTATTAAGTAACTTTAGGATAATGTAAATTAAATGTTATGAATTTTATCTGTCGCAAATTAAAGGAAAACAGTGAAATATGTAGAACTTCTAGAAAAGAATTTTAATTATATTGAACGCACTTAAGCTATTACATCGGGTATAGTGCGAATTCAATAACAATCAAGGAAACATTTCGCGTAATTTGAATTAAAAATGTAAAATGTTTTCGCGAAATATATAGATAAAATTTCAGGGAAGCGATACTGAAAAAAAGGAAGTGATTCATTGGCGAAAAAGGCAGCGATTATTACTTTTTGGTCACATGTTGCACAGCAACACTGTCAGCAGTTGGAAAGCTTATTTGGAGACAGACTGGAGATAATGTCTTATTCTTATGATGTGGACAACATAAACAGTACAATTAATGCTGATATATTCATTTTGTCGTTGTATTCCATATACATAGCAGCAAAAAAGTATATTCCCAATACAAGCCAGATTGTCATAATAAACCCCACTATAACCATGGAGCAATATGACAAAATACTTGAAATACCTGCGGGTGAAAAGGTTATGGTAGTTAATTACAGCAGTGAAATGACCATGGAGACAGTAGCATTGCTCAATATGCTGGGAATTAATCACCTGGAATTTATTCCGGTTTACCCGGGGGTTAAGAATATACCGGTGCTAAATACTGCAATTACTCCAGGTGAAGCAAAATATGTTCCTGATTTTGTGGAAAATGTAATTGATATTGGAAACAGAGTGATGGATACCAGCACGATAGTAGAAATAGCTCTTAAGCTTAAGCTGGATTTTCTTCTTCAGGAAAAGAAATTTGTAGATTATTTTAACAGCTTGAAAACTCACCGCTCCGGACTGGAGGCTTTGTTGGGAAGGGCAAATACTTTGGAGAGTGAATTGGATAGCCTTTTGAATGCTTTGGATGACGGTGTTGTCGGAATAGATGCAAATGGTGAAATACAGGCTATAAATAAAAAAGCTGAAGAGATCATAGGCTTTAATAAGAGGGATATAGTAGGTAAAAACTTTAAGGATTTAATACCGCAATTACCTTTCGACGAAGTAATAAGCACATCTGAAGCTATTAAGGCAATGCTGATAAAAATTAATGACCGTGATATTTCTACTACTATAGTCCCTGTTATAGTCTCCAACGCAACGACTGGTGCATTAGCAATCATTAATGAATTCACAGAACAGGAAAAGAATCAGCATAAGCTTAGAATGCAACTGATTGGGAAGGGGCACAAAGCAAAATACACATTTGAGGATATATACGGAAAATGCACAAAAATGATAGAGCTGAAAAATATGGCAAGAAGAATAGCGAAATCAGACTCATCAGTTCTTATCAGCGGCGAGAGCGGAACAGGAAAAGAGCTGTTTGCGCAAGCAATACACAATTCCTCTAAACGGAAAGACTATCAATTTGTTGCTGTGAACTGCGCTGCTTTGCCGGAAAGTCTACTTGAAAGTGAATTGTTCGGTTATGAAGAAGGTGCATTTACGGGCGCCAGAAGAGGCGGGAAAATTGGTCTGTTTGAATTGGCTCACAAAGGGACTTTGTTTCTGGACGAAATCGGCGAGATGGCGTTGAATTTACAGTCCAGATTGTTGAGAGTCATACAAGAGCGGGAAGTAATGAGAATAGGTGGAGACCGGGTTATAAAGATAGACATAAGAATAATAGCTGCATCAAATAAAGATATAAAAAGCTTGATAAAAGAGGGAAAGTTTAGAAAAGATCTATACTACAGGCTTAATGTGCTGCCGTTGGATATTATACCTTTAAGAGAGAGAAGGGAAGACATAATTGAATTGACGGAAAGAATAAAACAAGTGTTAGCTGTAGATTTTAAATTAACAAATGATGCCGGACTGGAATTTGAGAACTATAGCTGGGAAGGAAATGTAAGGGAGCTCAGAAATTGCATTGAGTACCTTGCACACTTGGACAAAAAAATTATTGACAGGCATGATATTTCTTTCTTAAGGCAGGGAGCCGGAGAAACCGCGGAAATAATTGATGAAGAAAAGGCCGTAATGAATAAACTGTTAAAGGATGTTAATTTTAATAAGGAGAAGTTTATTTTTGTTATGGAGTGTCTGGAAGACAGCAGGAGGAACAGAACAAGAATAGGAAGAAGAAAAATTGCAGAATTAGCCGAAAAAGAAGATTTATTTATATCTGAAAATGAGATTAGGGGTATATTGAGTATTTTAAAAGAGTATGACTTGGTGAGCTTGTCAAATGGCAGGGGCGGAACACAGATTACTGCTCTGGGAGTCAGAGTATTAAAAAAAATAAAACCGGGTTAATTAGGTGAAACGAACCACCTAATTAACCCGGTTTTATTTTTTTGTGTGTTATTAAAGTCCATATCCATCAGTTTACTTGTGAACGGTGATTGGCATATAAGTTGCATATAAAGAAAGTGAAGTGAAAAATTGAGTGGGAGGACAAAATGAAATACAATTTTGACCAAATAATTGACAGGAAAACTAATTATTCTGCTAAATATGATGAGCTAGGTGCAAAATTTGGTAGAGATGGTCTGCTGCCTATGTGGATTGCAGATATGGACTTTCAATCGGCAAAGCCCATTGTCGATGCAATTAAAAACAGAGCGCATCAAGGAATTTATGGCTATACTTCCAGGCCTGAAGCCTATTATGAGCAGATGATCGGTTGGTATAGAAGGAGGTACGATTGGGAGATAAGGAAAGACTGGGTAATTCATAGTCCGGGGGTGGTTACGACCTTAAATATTATAGTAAGGGAATTTACAAAGCCCGGAGATAAGATTATCATACAACCGCCGGTATACTATCCATTTTTTGATGCAGTCAGGGATAATGGCAGAGAGTTGATATATAATCCGCTGAAAAAGGTTGGAGAGGATTATATAATGGATTATGAGGATCTGGAGAATAAAATTGATGATAAGGTAAAATATTTGATTCTGTGCAATCCTCATAACCCGGTAGGCAGAGTGTGGACTAAAGAGGAGCTTTTGAGGCTTGGAGAGATATGTATAAGGAACAATATCAAGGTAATATCTGACGAAATACATGGAGATATGGTTTATGGAGGCAAAAAGTATATACCCTTTGCTTCAATATCAGAAGTCTTTAATCAAAATTCAATAACCTGCATGTCGGCGACCAAAACATTTAATATAGCAGGATTGCAGTCTTCATTTGCAATTTTTCCTGATAGAGAGGATTATGATAAGTTTGAAAAAATACTAGGCATCCTGGATATCAAGCGAAACAATTGTTTTAGTCTGGTGGCAGTTGATGCTGCATACAGAGAGGGGGAGGAGTGGCTCAACCAGTTATTGGAGTATCTGAACGACAATATTGAGTTCGCAATTAATTATTGCAAGTCGAATATACCCAAAATAAAGCCTAACAGACCTGAAGGGACTTACCTTGTTTGGATGGATTGCAGTGAACTCGCTCTGGACGATGAGGAGCTTAGTACCTTTATGATCAATAATGCCAGGCTTGCGGTGGATGGAGGGATCTGGTTCGGAAAAGAGGGCAGCGGATATGTAAGAATGAATATTGCATGTCCTAGAGCTGTTGTGAGAGAAGGACTGGGAAGAATTGAGAAAGCAGTCAATGAAGCAAGTTCAAAAAGCTTTTAGTTAAGCTTCAGAAAATATTCTAAAAGGTAATGGAGGTTGAATAGAATGGACATAAAGGGAATGGGGTTTAACAGCAAATCAATTCATGCAGGACATGAGCATGAAGGCAGAGGCGCTCATATAACTCCGATATATCAAGTGTCGACTTTCAGATTTAAAGATTCTGCCCAGGGTGGAAGAATCTTTGCCGGGGAGGAAGCAGGATACAGATATACAAGGCTGGGAAATCCCAACATGACTGAGCTTGAAGTAAAAATAGCAGCATTGGAGGGAGGTGAGAATGCATTAACAACAAGCTCTGGGATGTCAGCGATTACAACTGCGGTATTGTCATTTTTAAAAGCCGGAGATCACATGGTTACTTCTGATACCTTATATGGAGGCACCTTCAAGTTCTTTATGGATATGCTTCCGCAATATGGTATAGAGGTTACTTTTGTAGATGCAACTGATGTTGGAAATGTGGAAGAAGCAATCAGACCTGCCACCAAGCTTGTATATATAGAGACCCCTGCCAATCCAACCATGGAGCTAATGGATATAAAAGCGTGTGCAGAGGTTGCTCACAGGTATGGAGTATATCTAATGATAGATAACACCTTTATGACTCCTTATCTTCAAAGGCCTATTGAAATGGGAGCAGATATAGTTATACATAGTGCAACAAAATATATATGTGGACACGGGGATGTGGTTGCCGGCATAATTGTATCAACTAATGAACTGATAAAAATTATGAAATCACCCCATTTGGATAACTTTGGAGGAACTGCAAGTCCCTTTGATGCATGGCTCCTGGTGAGGGGATTGAAGACTCTGGGTCTGAGAATGGAAAAGCATTGCAAAAATGCTCAAAAGGTGGCAGAATACTTGGAAAAGCATCCATTAATAGATAAAATATATTATCCTGGGTTGCCTTCCTTCCCGCAATATGCATTGGCAAAAGAACAGATGCATGGATTTGGAGGTATGATATCCTTTGAGCTTAAGGGCGGATTAGCTGCGGGGGTTACTTTGATGGATAACGTGAAAATGCTCACTCTGGCTGTGAGTTTGGGCTGTGTTGATTCAATGATACAGCACCCTGCATCAATGACCCATGCATGTGTTCCTAAAGAAGAAAGAGAAAAATCCGGGATTGCTGACGGGTTAGTGAGGCTTTCGGTAGGAATTGAGGAAGTAGAGGATATCATATCTGATTTAGACCAGGCATTAAATAAGGTCAAAATTTAAGAAGTTTGTGTATACGCAGTATTTTAGGCGTAGAGGAGATCATCCGGCAATATTAAAAAATAGGAGGTATTTTAATGAATGGAATCTTTGAGGCAATTAACAATTTCTTTCAATTTATTGTTCCTATAGCTGACTTTATGTGGGATTTCCCAACTAACTTTGAGTGGTATGCAAACATTCCCATACTTGGTAAATTTACATTTGCCATACTTCTACTTGTGGGCAGCGGTATTTATCTTACCTTTAAGACCGGATTTGTTCAGTGCACTAAATTTAAAAAAGGAATAGAGGTCTTGGTACGAAAAAGAACCATAGAGACAGGGGTTAGTCCGTTAGCTGCATTCTTGCTGAGTTCTGCAATGAGAGTCGGACCGGGAAATATCATGGGAGTAACGGGAGCAATTTCTGTAGGTGGACCCGGAGCGGTATTCTGGATGTGGGTTTCTGCATTTTTCGGAATGGCTACAGCATTTTCGGAAGCTGTTCTCGCTCAGATATTTAAAGAAAAAGAGGGTAATGAATTTGTAGGAGGTCTTCCTTTTTACGGGAAGAAAATTTATGGAGACAAAAGATGGGCGGGGATATTGTTATCCTGGATATTTATAGTATATGCAGTATTCAGCATCCCGGGGCAGACCTTTCATATGTTTACAGCTTTGGGGTCTATAGCTGATACTATCGCAGGCACAACTTTTGACAGGCAATCAGCAGTATATTATGGGATTACTATTATATTAATAGTTACAGTTGCAGCAACGGTTCTTGGAGGGCTTAAGCGTGTTACTTCCGTAACCGACCTCCTGGTTCCGATTATGGCAATTATATATACAGCAATAATTTTGACAATTATAATAATAAACTTTAACTTAATACCCTACTTCTTCAAGGTTGTTTTTGCCGGAGCTTTCAAGCCGGATGCCATATTCGGCGGAGCCTTCGGGGTGGCACTGTCACAGGGAATCAAGCGCGGGCTTATGTCAAATGAAGCCGGTCAAGGTACTATAACAATGGCAGCTGCGGTTGCAGATAATGAGCATCCGTGTGATCAGGGTTTTGTTCAAGCTATTGGAGTTTTCCTTGATACTATTATAATTTGTACTATGACAGGGTTTTTGGTGGTTATGGCTCATGTTTGGACCGGTGAAGCCGGAGTGGCGTGGGATGCAATTAAAGACGCCAAGCTTACGGTATACTTAGCCTCAATTCAACACCTTGTACCCGGAACGGCAATGGATTCCATCGTTAAGGCTATTCTATCCGCATGTTACGCGCTGTTTGCCTTTACTACTTTAATTGGATTAATACTCTTTGCTGAAATCTCAGGGAACTTTATTACCAGAAGCAGAAAATTTATAATGGGAATACGGATAGTAGGCTCTCTGGTATTTGTTCCTTTTGGCGCATTAACAGTGCTTGCAGGTCTTGAGCTTGGGAACTTGTGGTACATTTCAGATTTTGTAAATATAATGGTTGTGTATGCCAATGTACCAATACTGCTTTTGGGATCGGGCATTATTTTCAAAGCATTGGACCATTATAACAGAACCGGTGGTGCCAGATTTGTATCTGAAGAAATAGGAATAGAAACTGAATACTGGAAAAATAGAAACTAAAAAAATGCTCCCTTTGCAGTAATGCTGTAAAGGGAGCATTTCACTATTTCACTTCACATCTGTCAAGCAATTGATTCCATCTGTTGTCTACCTCGTCTTGGAATTCTGCTATCAAATGCTCATTTCCTCCTTCAAAAAGATGTTTGAATCTGCCTTGCGGCTTTAAGAAGTCCTCAATCGGCAGTTTTTTCTTCGGCATATAATTCAGTTTCCAGACTCCGTCTTCAACTTCAAACAATGGCCAATAGCAGGTTTCTACAGCCAGATTGCATAATTCCATCAAGTTTTCTTCCGGATACCTCCAGCCTCTGGGGCAGGGAGAAAGAATATTTAAGAATGCTGCACCGCTTTTGTATAGCGCCTTTTCGGATTTTTCGTGCAAATCCTTAAAGTTCTTTATAAAGGTCGTTTGAGCGACATATGGTATATGATGTGCTGCAATAACCTGTGTCAAATCTTTTCTTCCCTGGGGTTTGCCGTTGGAAACGGTTCCTGCAGGGGTTGTTGTTGTGTCGGCAAACCTGGGAGTTGCCGAGGATCTTTGGGTTCCTGTGTTCATGTAAGCTCCGTTATCATAGCATACATAAACCATGTCATGGCCTCTTTCCATAGCTCCTGACAGGGATTGGAAGCCTATGTCATAGGTTCCGCCATCTCCGCCGAATGCTATAAATTTGTATTCGCCGTCTATTTTACCTTTTCTTTTCATTGCCTTATATGCTGCTTCTGCTCCGCTTACTGTTGCTCCTACATTCTCAAAAGCGTTATGAATAAATGAATCCTTCCAGGCGGTATATGGATACATGAAGGTTGATACTTCCATACATCCTGTAGCACATCCGACAACTGCCTTATCTTCAGCCTTCAAAGCCCTCATTACACCTCTGGCCGCAACAGGACCGCCACAGCCGGCACACATTCTGTGTCCACCCATAAGCCTTTCCGGTTTGTTCATTTCTTCTTTAAAATTATAAGCCATTATTTCACCTCCTGTTCTCTAACTGAAAGATACCTGTATGTATCACCGATATTCCCGCTTTTTTCAATCTCCATGAGAGAAGAGAACACACTTTCTATGTCTTCTACCTTTACATCTCTTCCACCTAAGCCGTAAATATAATTAATTATTTTTGGTGAGTTTGGAGTATGATAAAGAGCTGCTTTTACTTCCACACCAAGGGGACCACCCTGATTACTGAAGGCTTCTGCTTTATCCATTACAGCAAGTACCTTAACGTGCTTCAGTGCTGCTGCAATTTCTTCAGCCGGGAAGGGCCGGAATAATCTTATTTTCAATAAGCCGGCTTTTTTGCCTTCGGCTCTTAATTTATCAATAGCGTCTTTGGCAGTACCTGCGGATGAGTTGATAATTACAATAGCTGTTTCCGCATCCTTAAGCCGGTACTCTTCAAAGAAACCGTATTTTCTTCCGGTCATTTTTTCAAACTGTTCAGCAACCTCAAGGACAACTTTTTTTGCATTTCTGATTCCTTCAGCTTGCTGCCTTTTGTGTTCCATATAATATACAGCCGTATCATAAGGTCCGACGGACATTGGCTGCTTCTCATCAAGCAAATAGTTCTCAGGATTGTATTCGCCTACAAAGGCTTTTACTTTGTCGTCCTCAATCAACTCAATGTTTTCAACAGCATGGCTTGTGATGAATCCATCCTGACACACCATTACAGGGGTTCTGACAGCTTTGTGTTCACCTATTCTTACCGCTTGAATGAAGTTATCATATGCCTCCTGATTATTTTCCGAATAAAGTTGGATCCATCCGGAATCCCTTGCACCCATACTATCTGAATGGTCTGCATTAATATTTATCGGTCCGGATAAAGCCCTGTTAACGACCGCCAATATTATTGGCAATCTTGATGATGCCGCTACATATAATATTTCAAACATCAATGCCAGTCCGCATGAGGAAGTTGCAGTCATTGTTCTTGCACCGGCTGCTTCTGATCCTACACAGGCAGACAATGCACTATGCTCACTTTCTACAGGTACAAATTCAGTATCCACTAATCCGTTAGCAACATAAGTTGAAAAGTATTGAGGGATTTCTGTAGATGGTGTTATAGGAAATGCCGCTACTACATCGGGATTGATCTGTCTCATGGCAATTGCGACAGCTTCATTTCCGGATAATCTTTCTCTGATAGCCATTTTTATCCTCCTTAAATGTTATTTGTCCTCTACAACCATTTTTATTGCCCCGAATGGGCATATTTTTGCACATACACCGCAGCCCTTGCAATGATCATAATCAAATGCAAGTCTTTTGCTGTTATTTACCGGGATAGAGCTGTCCGGGCATACAGGTATGCATAAAAGACACTGTTTGCATTTATTTTCATCGAAAACCGGTTTTCTGGTCCGCCAGTCACCTGTAATAAATTCTTCTGAGTTTCCGCCGGCGTAAATATTTCCACCCGGAGTAATATTTTCCCATGTTACCGATTCGTTTATTTTAGTTTTCTGAGACATTATTTTACCTCCTGAAGAGCATTTTTAAGAGCTTTCATATTTCCTTCAATAACTTCAGGTTTTGAAGCAAATTTATGCTCAAAGGAATGCTGCATTTCTTCTATGAAAGTTCCTTCATCCATTATGCCGCTTATTTTTACTATTGCTGCAAGCATTGGTGTGTTGGGAAAGTTTTTTCCCAGTGCCTCCTCGGATATTTTTTTAGCATCAATAGTATAAATTTTTCCTTCGTAACCCTTAAGGTATTGTTTGATTGCCTCCGGTGATTTTTCTGTATTAATTACAATTGCACCACTTTTCTTGAGGCCTTTTGTTACAGGAACAGCTTGAAGAAGTGTCTGATCTACTACAACAACGTAGTCCGGCTCATAAATATTTGAATGAACTCTGATTTTTTCATCACTTATACGGTTATAAGCAGTTATTGGTGCTCCCATCCTCTCCGGGCCGTATTCGGGGAAGCCTTGTATATATTTCCCCGTACTGAAAGCAACATCTGCCAAAAGCAGTGATGATGTCTTGGCACCTTGTCCGCCACGGCCATGCCATCTTATTTCGGTTAAATTAGCCATAATTGATCCTCCTTTACTGATAATAATCTAATACATACAATAATCATGCCAATCTTCGAAACCTTGCTAAGTGATTACCTCTGAACTCCCGGGAATTTAACCTGAAGGCATTGATATTCCTTCAATTGAAGGATAAAAACACGCCTCCGGGATGTTGATTGGACTGCGAACATATGTTTGACGCAATATTCAACTTAATTGAAAATTAAAATGCAATATATAATTGACATTAAGCAATATATATATTACAATATTAACAGAGGTGATAGTTTGGGAGATAAGAATAATAAGCTAAAACTGGCACGAATCGAGAAGGACCTTACACAGGAGGAGCTGGCGGATAAGATAGGAGTAACCAGACAAACCATAGGCCTTATCGAGGCAGGCAAATACAATCCGACAATAAAGCTCTGCATAGCTATCTGCAAGGAACTGAATAAGACTTTAAATGATATTTTTTGGGAGGATTAGGTATTATGGGGAAAATAGTAGATGAAAGGATTTTAACCGGCAAGAGGAGGATAAACTCAAGCGCATTCGGAATCTGCTTTCTGGCATTGTGGGGAATTCTGCTTTACAGGCAGTTTGTGCTTCAACAGAGCTTAAGGGAATATTCCGATATATTCTTGCTTACTGTAGGCATTTCACTATATGTTGTTATTAATAATATTCTGCAGGGCTTTTACTATACCTACAGAAACAATAGTACAAAGAAAAAGGCTATGGTCATAGGTGCATTGACAGGAACAATAGTATTCTCGCTATCACAGATTCTGATAATGAAATACGACTTGACTGATGGGAAGGATATAGTAAAGATAATAGTTCAAGCAGTTATTTTTCTGGTAGTGTGGATTGCTTGCCAGCATACCCTATTTAGAATGAGTGAGAGACAGGCTGATAAAGGAATTGAATAGTCAAGGGGATAAACTCGTTCAGCCAGGGCTGAACGAGTTCACTAGTGGAAATATATTATTTGAGCAGGCACAGGCATACCTCCTCATTATACTGATCCATAGCCAGAGTCTTTAGCAACAGCTATTCTACAGTCAGCACATTCTTGGTACACACACCCAGACTGTCTCTTTTCTCATTCAGGAGCGATGTTGTTCCTTCTGTATCCACAGCATATTTTCGGAATACCTTTTTCCGTTCATATTGGGCAGCCCAAAGCGACATGGAGCCCAACTTTTTTCATAATTATATTTACAGATTAATGTATTTAGTGTAAAATTACACTAAAGGAGTAAGTGGTAAATATGAATAGGAATGAACTTATAAAAAAAATAGATGAGAAACTAAAGCTTGTAAGGAATGAATATGATTATACCCTGGATAAGATGGCTGAAGTTCTGGGTATTTCCAAAAAAACCCTGATCCAGATCGAGAAGGGAAGGGCCAGCCTGGGGTGGACCGGTACTGTTGCATTATGTATGTTGTTTGGGGACAGCGAAATACTTGAGATGGTATTCGGCGGACAATCCCAGGATATAATCCTGGATCTGGCCTTTGACGGATATGAGGCAAAATATGATAAAACAATGGGCGGAAGAATATGGTGGAGGGATATGGAGGCAAAGGGCAGCTATAGGATTCAACAGAATATTATATCCAAGCATTATAGAGTCCTCGACAGCGAAGACAGAAGAATATGCTACTCTTTTGATTATGACTACATAAAGAAAAGACTTGAAGAGTTGTGAATATTATTTGTGAGGTAGAATGCAAGAAATGATAAACTTTATAAGAAACTATATAAAATCCATGAGACTCTATTATGCTTTTGTAACAGGTATTGCCGGCTGGTTGGGCATGGCTTTTTATGAGCATATAGCGGAATCACAATTCAGAACGGTTGAAGTGGTACCATCTGTGGAGAAAAAAGCAGTCATATTGATATTGCTGTTTTTAAGCTGGGGTATCAATCAGATCATTAATGATCTGCTGGGGCTTAAGGAAGACAGGATCAATGCACCCCATCGCCCAATGGTTACAGGTGAGCTGGAGCCCCAAAAGGCGTTGTTCGTATCCCTCGCACTTATGGTCATATCCATGGTTATTACCTGGGTATACCTTGAGCCTATTGCGATCATACCGGAAATTCTCGGCATACTGCTCAATATTCTGTATGAATATGCAAAAGGGCACGGCATACTGGGAAATGTCGTTTTCGGGCTGATGATCACAATGTGCACCGCCATCGGCTTTCTTGCAGCTGGTCCTACCCAGACACCCTACTTTACCTCCAGCAGGTTGTCGATATTAATAATGGTCTGGATTATGAACGGACTGATGACCTTTTATACCTTTTTCAAGGATTACACAGGGGATAAAGCAACGAATAAAAGGACTCTTGTCGTTATTTTCGGGCTGAGTAAATCAAGGATCATAGCAGTAGCTTCCGCTTTCATACCTACCATTGCATTTTTGATCATATACAATGGAAATTTCATAATGGCCAGGGTGAACAATATTTTTCTGATACTTGCCGTACTTACGGTATTCCTGCAAATCTGGACAGGTGTTCTTTACTACAAGAATCCTGTTGGAGAAAGAACCTATTATTCCCTGGCAACTAACTTTAGAGCCTGC
>LOES01000079.1 GCA_001515955.1 Clostridia bacterium BRH_c25
CCTCACATGCTCGTGCACCCGACTCCAAACCATCCAACAGGGACTTTGCTCAATGCAGCAGCACATTATTTTGACAAGCAGGGAGAGAAAATGGCACTGCGCCTTTTGAACAGACTGGATATGAACACATCAGGAATTGTTGTGATTCCTAAGAGTGCTGCAGCGCACAGGATACTTGATGAAAGTATGCGGACAGAAAGCGTAAAAAAGTATTATACTGCTATAACAGAAGGGGTCATAGAGCCGCATAAGGGTATAATTGACAAACCCATCGGGAAAGACGAAGCTGATCCCATAAAAAGAAGAGTCACAAGTAATGGGCAGCCGGCAGTTACTATATATGAAACACTAAGCAAGTCAAAGGGTTTTTCATTGCTGCGTCTGGAGCTGGCAACAGGGAGGACACATCAGATAAGGGTTCACCTCAGCTATTTGGGATGCCCGATAGTTGGAGATACTTTATATGGGAAGGAAAGTCCGCTCATTGGCAGACATGCTTTGCATGCCACTGATATGGAGCTTCCGCATCCTGAGGGCCAAGGAATAATCAAGCTGCATGCAGAGCTTCCCGGTGATATCATCAGGCTTGCAGCTCTGTTGGAACTGGAGTGATTGGCATTTGAAAAGCTATAATATATTTGATATAGATAAGGAATATGATGGACTGAAGCTTGGTGAATATATCCGAAAAAAGCTTATGATGTCCAGAAATGGGCTTATAAAGGTTAAGAAATCAGGCTCTCTAAAGGTAAACGGAGGTTTGGTGCATACAGATAAAATATTGAAAACAGGGGACAGGGTGGAATTTGAGCTTCCGGACCAAGGCTCTGAGAACATTCTTCCCGAGTATATGGAGCTTGACATAGTATTTGAAGATGAATATATGATAGTGATCAATAAGGCGGCAGGTATTCCGACCCACCCTTCCAGAAACTATTATATGGGTACATTGGCAAATGGGCTCATGTACCACTTGATGGAGGAGGGCAGAAATGTAACCATAAGGCCGGTAAACAGGCTTGACAGGAATACATCGGGCCTTATCCTGTTTGCAAAAAGCTCTCATGTTCAACACCTTATATCCTTGGAGGGCAGCAAGTACAATGCGACCAAGGAATACCTGGCCATTGCACAGGGCAGAGTCGAGGCTGATTCAGGCACTATTGATGCTCCTATAGCAAGAGAAAAGGAACATTCTATAAGGCATGTGGTAAGAGAGGACGGAGGCAGAGCAATTACTCACTATAGGGTAATTGAACGATATGAGGATTACAGCCTTCTCAGCATTATTCTGGAGACAGGACGCACACACCAGATAAGAGTCCATATGGCACATTTGGGACATCCGCTGATTGGAGATGAACTATACGGAGGCGGCGAGGGAAAAATAAACAGGCATGCACTACACGCCTACAAGATAAAAATGCTTCATCCGATATTACATAGCAAGCTGAGCTTTACAGCTGAAATACCTGAAGACATGACTAGGCTCATCAGAAAACATTCTTAAAATTAAAGGCTTCCTTGGCGGGTATATGCTTTATAAGAGTTTTCAAAGAGGACATTTGTGACAAGGCTTCATTTTTATCCTGAGTTTTCACATAGGAAGCAAGCCGGGACAGAACCAATTCTATATTGTCAATTTCATAGTGGTCAATAAGCATTGACCATAGTTTGCTTACCTTATCCCATTTGTTGTGGAATTCTTCCAGCTTTTTGGATGCCGCATCCCAATTCTGCTTTTCAATATCCTCTTCAAGCTCCGAAAGACTATTGGAAAGTCTTTGAGATTCAGAATCCAGTACGTAAAGGGTGAGACAGCCTCCGGCGATAAGGAGTATTGTAAGTACAGCAATAACTATAAGGGGTTTCATTTTACTGTTTTCCTCCTCTTTTGCTCATGGAATTTCCTTTAAGCTGATACATAAGCTTTCTTTCAGGATTAAGATAGGCAAAAAATACATCTTTTATGGAGTTTACTTTATTTTTTTTAAGCTCCTTTATAAGCCAATCATCGTCCAAACCTATTTTGGCAAGGTTATCCGAATTTGTCCTTCCGTCAATTATAACAGTGACAGGCAGATGCTGTGAATCGGGTTTGATATCCATATCCTTTATTGTAACAGGCTTGTTTTCTGGTTTGGGGATTACACTTAGCTGTCCGCTGGTCTCCAGTATGGCATAGTCAATATCCTCCAGATTTGAGAAGTCCTTTAGCCTTAACTGCTCCAGCAGGTCATTCAGATTGTATCTCATTCTTCTAAGCTCCTCCTCCATTATTGTTCCCCGTTCGATAAGGATACTGGGTTTGCCGGATATAAAACCTCTTGCACCCTCGCTCTTCAGGGAGATAAGGGATAGAAGCTCCTCCATGATGAATAGTGTAAGAATAGGTATTATGCCATTGATAAGAGGAATGCCTACATTTGCCATAGGAACTGCCGCCAAATCTGCAATTATAAGAGCCACAACAAGCTCTGAGGGCTGTAGTTGTCCTATTTGCCTTTTCCCCATCAATCTGAGCACAATTATAATAACAACATAAAGTATCAATGTTCTGGTGAATATTATAAGCAACGGCCACACCTCTCCAGTATTATTACTTATATCCATATAATCCCCATGATGTCAAAAAAATATTAAATATAGTCCTAGAGGTTTTATAGAACGGTAATTAGTGGTAATATGATTATAAGAAAAAAATCTCCGGGAATCCGGAGATTTGAAACTAGAATCTAGTGTCTTACACCCATTGAAATATTGTGAAGTGCTTCACCGGCTTCGTTTTCAAGTATGTTTTCTACTGCCAGGTCGCCTATTGCAACGATGCCAACCAGTATATCAGATTCTACAACTGGAAGTCTTCGCACCTGGTTCTCGGCCATGATATCGGCAACTGTGTGAATATCCATTTCCGGAGTAGCGCATTTGATGTTAGTAGTCATAACTTCGGAAATCTTCTGGTTGGAA
This sequence comes from Clostridia bacterium BRH_c25, assembly GCA_001515955.1. The sequence goes on from LOES01000079.1 coordinate 2,971, forward strand.
TCATTGCCTTTTGCCACTCCACGGAGGATAATATCCCTGTCGGTGACAATGCCAACAACCTTGTTATTATCGGTTACCGGCACAGAGCCGACATTTAACTGCCCCATTATGGAAGCGGCCTTGGTAACTGTATCACTTGGTGAAACTGTACTGACATCGGTGGTCATAATCTGTTTAACCTTCACAAGCATCATCCTTTCATTTATTGAATGGGCGTATTTGAACGTAAGAATTGTATGATTCTGTAAAGAAACTTTTAAAATAAAAATATTATTGTTCTATGAATAGCTTTACCCTTTTATTTTTTTTTAGAAGTTAAAAAAAGCAGAAAAAAATGAAACAATTTCTATTTTTTTGTGTAATATACTGTATAGCCTGGGGGTGATGCTGTGCATGTAGAGGCCGGCATTATTGCTCGATGTAAAAAGCATGACAAGACTGCTTTTATCGAGCTTTTCAAAATGTATGAGAGATATCTATATAAGCTTTGCTACAGCTATGTGCAGAATGAGCCGGATGCTCTGGATATGGCTCAGGAGGTTTATATAAAAGTATTCAAAAATATCTCTAAGTTTGATGAAAAAATGCCCTTTCACCCTTGGTTCAGAACAGTTGCGGTTAATACCTGCCTTAACTTCAAGAGGACCCGCAGATATGATTCGGTATCGCTGAATAAGTCGGATGATGATGACAAAGCTCTGGAGGATGTAATTGCAGCACAAAAGGATGTGGAATCGGAGGTACTGGATAAGGAATTGGGGCAGTTGATAAGGGAAAATCTGGAGTGTCTCAAGCCCAAGCATAGAATGGTACTGGTTCTTAGATACTATGAGGGATTGAGCTATGAGGAAATTGCAGTGCTGCTCAAGGAGCCGATAGGTACTGTAAAGACGAATATTCACAGGGCAAGATACGTTCTGAAGGAAAAGCTCGGGAATATCATAAACCGTACATAATGGATTTAGTGTGAAACTTATTGGAGGTGTGGAAAATGAGCTGTGGATTTGACAGGGAAATAATTCAGAAATACGCCGACAACACCATTGATCCACTGGAATTGATTTTTCTTAGAGAGCATATAAACTACTGTGGCGAGTGCAGAAAGGAACTGAATATGGTAATGACTCTGGAAAACGAGCTGGAGAAGTTTTTTGATGATGATTCAGGGGTAAGAGAGCTTGATCTGCTGATAAACAAGCTGGTGGATAACTGCATGTATGAGCTGAACAAGAGGGAAAAGCTTAAGTACGTACTAAACAGAGGCATGAAATTAGGAAGCAGTATTATGAACAATTCCATAAAGTTCATGAAATACATACCCGGGAGAAGGTATGTGGCCAAAGGCGTAAAAAAGACTGCTTCAAAAACCCGGAATCTGCTGACAGCTATTGTTAAAAAGAGAGTTGGAGAGCTCTTGGACAGTGTGAGATAAATAATTTTTGGGGGTAGACCCTATGCTGGTATTGTTGATCATTCTTAAAATATTGCTTTATATACTTTTGTTCATATTGGGGCTGGTGCTGCTCCTTATGATAATACCCTTCAATTATTCAGGACAGGTTCTGGCTGCCGATGGATTCAGGGTGCAGCTTGTTCTGGGCTGGGCTTGGAAGCTTCTTGGAATAAACGCGGAAATTGAGGGAGAAGCTGTGGATATAACCTTACAGGTTATGGATAGAAGAGTATACAGGCTGAAGAGCAGGAATACAGAAGAGAAAGAAGAGCAGCCCGGGCAAAAGCCTGAAAAAAAGGAAAAGGAAAAAAAGCCGGGAAAAGGGCTTAGCATAAAGGATTTTACAGATAAGACATTGATAAATGAAATCCTTGAGTACTTCAAGAAAGTGATCAATATTGCAAAGCCAAAGTATTTTCATTTATACGGAACCTATGGCTTTGATGATCCGTCCCTTACCGGAATAACGTGCGGCATCACGGGGATAATCAAAAATTTGATCCCTCATGCAAGACTTCACCTGACTCCTGATTTTTCCCAGGAGATAATAGATCTGGATTTGCGCGCTGAAGGCAGTATGGTGGTAGGAAGCCTGGTTTATCAGACAGTAAGGACCATTCTGAAAAAACCTGTGAGAAGAATTTTATTCAGTAAGAAAAAAAGTTGAAACTTTTTTAAGTTATCAGTGTAATTATTATATGTAGAACAAATTTGAGAATAATTAGAGGAGGATATAAGTTATGGAAGGAAAAACACCCATAAATGAAAGCTTGGAAACTTTATTCAGTCATCTGGAAAAATTCCTGAAAACAGAAACAGTAATTGGAGAACCTATAGTTGTAGGGGAAACAACACTAATCCCCATTATCACTGTAGCCTTCGGCTGCGGCGGTGGTGGCGGCGGCGGAAAAGACGAAAAGGGCAACGACGGCATGGGAACAGGTGTAGGCGTTGGTGCCAAAATATCTCCTGATGCAATAATAGTCATCAAAGAGGACGCAGTAACAATGCTTCCTGTAAAGAGCAGATCAAACATTGAAAAGCTGGTCAGCATGGTTCCGGAAATAGTAAAGAAGATCAAGCTTAAGAAGGAAGACAAAGGCTGCTGCACTGAAGATAAGAACGAGTAGTAAGGGCCCGGTATCGGAATGATGCCGGGCTTTGAAATTTTAAAAGCCAACTGCCACCGGTGTCATCCTGAGGGAGGAGCGACCGAAGGA
>LOES01000080.1 GCA_001515955.1 Clostridia bacterium BRH_c25
CTCTTAATGGGAAGCTCCCCTATCCGGAAATCCCCATCCATACAGCTGGTCAGAATAACCTCCTTGCACTTCAGAATCCTGACCCACTCGGTTATAAGCCGGGCTTTCTCCCCATGAAAGGCCAGGTTTGCATCCTGTGAAACAGATATAATAAGTATAAGATTCTCATAACTCAATATCTGCATTGAATCAAAGGCTTCCGTATAATCGTGAATTGACCTGCAGTAATTATCTATAATAGTAAAATCACCATCAAATATTTTCTGAAAATGCCTTGCCGGTGCTTTATAGCTTTCTACTGCGGCTTTTATATTTGTAATGTCCTCATCATAATACAAGCCGCACGTAATGGCCGCCAGGGCATTATATATGTTGTGACTTCCCAAGGCACTCAAGTGTATAGGGATTTCGAAGGGTTCAATCCTTACTCCGCTCCTTGACTGAAAGCTTTTCTGCACACAGTAATTGAAGCAGGTAATCTCATCAACAGCTATACTGGAGGCTGTTACTGCAGCTTTTTTATTCAGCCCGTATGTAATTGACTTTATTTCTCTGTTTTCCTCTGCTGTTTTTATCCCATGATTCTCATCATTATTGATTATTATGGTTTTTTTTCCTGATAATCCTGAAATATAATCAATAATAGACAGGCCTTTGTAATTCCTTTCCATTGAACCTCTATCAGTCAGAATTGCACAGTCAAGACTCATATTTCTGCAATAAAAAAGGCTGCTTGTACTTGTATCAATAGTGATAGGGATTATATCCATACCACGTTCGTACATATCAGCAAAGGCAGAAAAGAAATCTTCAATGTTATGCCTGTTGCCAAAGTTTATTTTGCTTCTGCTCCAACTATTAGTTCTTACGATGTTATTCTTCCCGTATAGTATGCTCTGTATCAGTTCAACCAAAACGCTGTTATCGATATCTCCCAGCACCCCGATCAACTTCGCTTTATGCTCCTGCTTCCCAAAGAATCTGTCAACCACCATATAAAATGTATCCTGAGGGTTCTTGACCTTTATCACTGGAAGCTCCGGATCTGATATATTATAGGGAGTAAATATCAAGGATGCTCCATTGCCGTAGGCTTCATATATCTGTCTTCTGTTCCTTCTGCCGGATAAATCGACATATATCATTCCCGGTCTTACCTTATGCGGATCCGCTGTTACTCCTATGCTTCCCGTACTGTCCACGTTCATCTTACCAACTCCTAGGCGATTTGCGGAAAACGTCTGCACTTTTCATTCAAATTCCACAAAACGGTTTCCTTAGTGTTATTGAATTCGCATCCTACCCGGTAATAATTCTTCAATGGGTTCAACATAGTTCAATTTAAACCTGCACACTCATTAAAGACTATCTTCTTTATCATTGGCAAACAGCCTTGATTTTATGTATTTTATCCAAAAGTGACTATTCTTAATAAATATTTACCGGTTAATAATGTTTACTTAATGCTTTCCCCCCTTAAACAATTTGCCATCAAAAATATTCCGCACATTAACTTTTTCATCTATATACTTTATCATATCCTCAAGCTCATCTTCAGTTTCACCAAACACCTTTGACAATGATGATGCTCCTGAAAAAAATGTCTCAAGAAGAAGCAGCTTTTGAAGTTGTTTTATAATCTTCCTATCCATAATAGCACCCCCTTAATACATTATATTAACAGGGTGCTGTTATGGATATATAAATCGCACAAAGAAGATTACATAGAATAGAAGCGATTTATAACATCAAGGAAAACGTTTCGCACTATTGAACAATTATGTAGTGGATTTAGTGCGAAACATATAGCCTATTTTTCAATTTCACTCAGTTCTGCGCTTTCATAATTATTTCTTTTTGGAGGCTTTGGCCCAAAGAACTGGTAGAGATCCGTCCTCATCATGCCATTATACAGCTTCCGCTTTTTATCTGCTCTTCTTCCGAAAAACCGTTCAAATTCCTCATGAGAAGTGATTATATAGAAGGACCAGGTATCAAGCTTTGAGAATACCTTCCCCATTTCCTTGTACAGACCTTCCACGCTCTTTTGGTCAGACAGTCTTTCTCCATAAGGAGGATTTGTAACTATGAAGCCGTAATGATCCTTACTGCTGAGCTCCTTGATATCTCTTTTCTGAAAATGAAGCTTATTCTCAAGGCCTGCCAGTTTTGCGTTGATTCTTGCTACTTTAAGAGCACTCTCATCAATATCATAGCCCTGCACATTCAATTCCGCATCATTTATGATCAAAGATCCGGCTTCTTCCCTTGCTTTATCCCATACATTCTTCGTAATCCACCGCCAGTTGCCGGACACAAAGCTCCTGTTGATGCCCGGTGCCATATTGAGTCCTATCATTGCAGCCTCTATAGGTATTGTGCCTGAACCGCAGAGAGGATCTATAAATGCTCTGTCGGCTTTCCAGGGTGTCAGAAGCACCATAAGAGCAGCGAGGGTCTCTTTTATCGGAGCAGCATTTGATAATTCCCTATACCCTCTTTTATGCAGGGACAAACCGCTGCTGTCAATATACAAAGCCACCTTGTCCTTGTTCAGGAACACATGTATAGGGTAGCGCTCACCTGTTTCTTCGAACCATTGCAGCTTATACTTGTTCTTCAAGCTTTCAACCACAGCCTTTTTTACTATTGCCTGTATGTCTGAAGTACTGAAAAGCTTTGATTTTATAGAAGACGCTTTAGCTACAGGAAACTCTGCATCTTTAGGTATCCACTCATGCCAGTTAATCTTCTTGGTCTTTTCAAACAGCTCATCAAAGGTAAAGGCTTCAAACTCCCCTACCTTCACAAGTATCCTCTCTGCAGTGCGCAGCCACAGGTTGGACCTGCATATCCCTTCTTCATCTGCAAAATATGAAACCCTTCCATCCTCCACTCTTGATATTTCATAGCCCAGACTCTTTATTTCCCTTGATAGTACAGCTTCTACCGCAAAATTACATGGTGCCACGAGCTCTATTTTAGACATGTTCATCCTCCGTTTCCTATATTCCTTTTGTATAGTTTTCTTCATATACTCTTTAACATACATTTTTCATGAATATACAGATTTCATACCCTTCTCTAAAATATCACAAATTGCACAAAAATGGTATTAATCCTTTTTTATCTCCGGGTTTATACAGGTGCATCCTTTACTTTATTATGGTAAAATATATATTATTTGACTTCTATTACTTTAATGGGGTGGAATTAATGAGCAATCAAGATATTATCAAATCAATAGTCTCAAATATTGAAAAAGTAATTATAGGGAAAACCCCTGAGATTCATCAGATACTAAAGGGGATATTTGCAGGAGGCCATATACTGATCGAAGATGTTCCCGGGGTAGGCAAGACCACGTTGGTAAAAGCACTGGCAAAATCCTTGAACCTTACTTACAGCAGGATACAATTTACCCCGGATCTGCTTCCTTCAGACATTCTTGGAGTATCTATATACAACAAGAACACCGGAGGCTTCGAGTTCAAAAAAGGACCTGTTTTTGCAAACATAATACTGGCTGATGAAATAAACAGGACTTCTCCCAAAACTCAGTCTGCTCTTCTGGAGGTTATGGAGGAGAGCCAGATATCCGAGGGCAACAATACCTACTACCTCCAAAAGCCTTTTATAGTATTGGCTACTCAGAATCCCGTCGAGTACCAGGGTACCTTCAATCTTCCGGAAGCACAGCTTGACAGGTTTATGATAAAAACCCGCATCGGCTATACAGATGAAAAAAGCGAATCCGATATTCTCCAGACATATAGCAACCGCGAGCCTTTATGTGATATAGGCAAAGTAGCTGAAGCCGGTGATATTATTGATATTCAGAACATAGTAAGGAATATAAAAATATCCAGGTCCATAACTGAATATATCGTCAGAATTGCCAATGCCACAAGAGAAAGCAAATACATAACCTTGGGTGCCAGCACCAGAGCTTCCATGGCACTCCTGCGTATTGCCCAGTCCAGTGCCTTTCTCGACAACAGGGATTTCGTAATACCGGAGGATGTCAAGTCAAATGCACCTGCCGTATTAAGCCATAGAATCACAATTTCATCCCTTGCCCGGGCAAACGGACTTGATGGCGAAAAAATAATCAAGGAAATATTGGACAAAACTTATGCTCCAAGAGTATACCTCAATGATTAGTGTTGACAAAAAATTTATTATCCTGACCTCCGGCTTGTTATGCTTTTCGCTGCTTTTTGGCGGCAGCCTGCCCTTCAGCATATTCTATGCCCTGCTTTTCATGCTGCTGGCTTCTTATTTATATATTAGAATTGTACGTTCTGTTTTTGATATAGAAATAATATGCAGCGAAAAAATACTTAGTGCCGGGGCTTCCTCCAATGTGCTCACCAAAATCAAATTTGACATGCCACTGCCTGTACCATATGCTGAAATACGGAGTGATGCCTTTAGTGCATCGGGGAACAGGCACTCCGGCTTCATCAGAGATACCACCTGGGATGAAAACATTTGGATTGAAGCTGATATAAAATTCCATCAAAGAGGGATCCACAGTCTGGACAATATATATATAAAGGTGTCTGATCTTTTTCACATTACGTGTTTTGAGAAAAATATGAATACAGGAATAAAAATAAAGGTCTATCCCCGTATATATAAAATAAAACCCCTTGCCCTGGGTGGAATTGATATATATCATGAAGCCTCCGATCTGAAGAGCCGAAGCGAGGATCAGCATGCTATAAGAGATGTCAGGAAATATAGAGAAGGAGACAGTCTCAAGAAGGTTCACTGGAAGCTCAGTGCAAAGCAGAATGACCTTTATGTGAAAAATCTGGATACTATATCAGGTGAAGAGATTGTTCTCTTTGTTGATATGAATAAAAAAAACTATTCCTTTGACGATAACGGGATTATTGAAGAGAGCATAGTCGACTTTTCCTCCTCCATCATATATCAGATGATCGGAAAAAATCTCAGTATCAAGGTCTTTTTGAACACATCCCCGGGCAGATACTTTGAGCTGGATGACAAACCTGGCTTTAACAAGCTCACGGATTATCTCATGACTCAGAAAAGTGATGGCGTCCTGGAGTTGTTTCAATACATATATGAAAACGCCTACCGGCTTCATAGAATGAATAAAATAGCCATCGTGGTCTCGGAATTGGATGACCGCCTGATTGAGGCTCTTATCCCTATGAGCAGCTCAGGCTACCTGATCTCCGTATTCTACTGTGTTAATAACCAAGAGCAGCAAAAATACTCGTCATTACTGAGAGCTTCACAAATAGAATGCTGCTATTTCAACGATTATATCGAGCCGTGAAGGAAGGTGCGGTTATGGTGCTTCAAAAAACAAAGGCTGCTCCGGCAGCAACAAACTTAACCGGGCTTCTTTACAGGCATTCACATCTGCTTTTTCTATTTGCATATGTTATTGTTATATGCAAAGCAATGGTTGCCTGCTACCGGATCAATGACTTCAGCTATCTGCATGTATCCCTGTTGTTTTTCCTGGGAATACTGCTGTACAAGCTGTATTCCTTCCTTACTGCAAAAATTGCTTTCAAGCCTGCAGCATTGCTGTTATCATTATTTATATTGCTGCTTTTCATTTTTAACCTTCAGCACCTAAGACCCCTCTGGGATACCTGCATAATAGAAAATTTCAACAGCATAAACCTGGGGATTTACAATGAAAGTGAAACATACTTCCATCAATTTCTCCCCTTTCTCATAATTTTCATACCCATTACCTCGGCAGCCTGCTATGCACTTTCTGCAAGGGGCTCTGCCGAGCTTTCCATACTCATATTGTCAATATACATGTTTTCCTTATGGAATAACGGACTGGACAAACTTTTGGCCGGATACACACCCATCTACATAATGCTCTGTATTTTATACTACAGTGTCAGCAGATATGACAAAACAGCCAATAAATTCAGAAACTCCGATACCAAAGTCACAGTGGTTTTCAGAAACATATTCCTGTATTCCCTTTTGATATCGGTATCGATAACACTTTTTACAGCCGCAGCAACCCATATGTTCGGAACCGTAAGCATGCTGCAATTAAAAAACAACTATGACCTGAAAGAGCTGCGCCTTGCAAACAGCAGCAAAAAATCTTCCTTTGATCTGACAAGCAATGTCTTTGGCCTGGAAAGTGAAAAGCTGGGTGGTCCTATTCATATAAATACCTTAATAGCCTTAAAAATAAAAGCTGACCGTCCTGCTTATCTGCGAGGTGCAGTCAAGGATTATTATGACGGCCACAGCTGGAGCAAGAGCTTTGATGATTATGCAATAAAGGGTTCCGGGCCCCTTACAGAGCCGGATCAGAACTTCAACCTCCTCATGACCGGCAGCTATAATAAAAAGCCGGGAACGGAAAAAATGTCTATACAGCACTACGGACTCGCAACCTCAACCCTGTTTTCCCCAAATAACACACTGAGTATAAATACGAAAACAGGAAAAGTAATGTATGATTCTTCCAATACATTTTTGCTTATAGGGAAGCAGACAGTCAGTGAGTCCTATACAGTCAGATATTATTACAGCAATACAGGCATTGAATACTATAATAAAACAACCGGAACAGGCTATAAACCCTATCTTCAAGTGCCTCCCGGCATAACTCCCCGCACCTATGCACTGGTGGATGCAATAACAAGTGACTGCAGGACAACAGAAGAAAAGGCCGGAAGGATTATGAACTACCTTTCCTCGAGTTTCCCCTATTCACTGAAGGTATCTCAGGTACCTGAAGACGTGGATTTTATCGACTATTTCCTTTTCAATGAGAAAAAGGGCTACTGCACCTACTTTGCCACCGCTGCCACTATAATGTGCAGGATTTCCGGGATTCCGGCACGTTATGTTGAAGGCTTCAATATGGATAGCGAAAAGGATTCTGCCGGCCTGTATATAGTCAGAAATCACAGGGCACACGCCTGGACAGAAATACTTGTATCCCCCGAAAGCAACCTCTGGTGTATAGCAGACAGTGTTCCCCAGGGAGCCTCAATCAATGATATCAGCAATTCAAGCCAATATAGAGACAGATTTGATGATGACCGCTACAAATCCGGTGACAACAGATTTTCCGACATGGAGCATACAGGATACTCAACGGATATAAAGGACTATTCCTCCCTATTATCCGTACTGCTCTATCCCTTATTCATCATCCCTGCAGCCATACTTCTATTATTATTCTTATATATTATTTTCCGGCTGACAGTATTTAATGGAATGACAGCCAAGCTGCTGGCAGCAGAAAGCATGATACCCTTTTACAAGCACCTGACAGCCAGGCTTAATGCAATGGGAGAGGGCTTCCCTGAAGAGTGCTGCGAGCTTGAATATGTAAGAAGCCTGGAGGACAAGGAATTGTCCTGGCAGCTTGAGAAGGTGGTTGAGGCATGCTATTCCGAGTATTACGGCGGCAAAGGGAATTTGCCCGTCATTGACAAGAAGTCCTGCAATAGGACGATTGAGAGACATATGCACAAAAAGCTAGGCTTTCTCAGGTACTGGTATTGCAGAATCCTCCCATATGTAGAATAAAATAAAGGGCATATTAGCCGAGTTTTTCAATTAACTTAAGAATACTTCCGATTAAGTCAGCAAAGTTAAGAGGGACTTTATATACAGCCTGCTTAATTCCTGGTGTTCCTAATAAAGATAGAAGCCTGTCAAAGTCTTTGTTTTCAAACTTTTCAACTGCTTTTCGAAAAGCTGAAATGTTTTCAACATGCTCTTGTAATGGTTTAACCATCTCGTCATAATCCTCATTCTTTATCATAGCCCTTGCTGCCAGGACTCCGCTCATCAGCGCCTCAGGCCCTCCGACTCCCAGAAACCTCTCTGTTAATCCAGCCGAGCGGCCAACTAACAGAATATTTCCAACCTTGAATTTTTTTACACGCCCTGTAGTAAATGGTGGCGGTTTAAGTTTATATAAGAATTCAAGTTTATTAAGTTTTTCATAATTCAAGAATTTTGCAAAGAGTCTTTCGGTATCAAATTCATCATGCCTGTCGTCATATAACCCCACTACGGCTTGTGTAGGGCTGAAAGGAGTGATTCTGGCATATCCTGAGCCTGCATACTCGGTATTCAAATAAAGTACCGCAGTTTCATCATGAAAAGCACCTAACGCTATTCCTCCAAAAACACGTATAATCCCCTCATCTTCCCACACATTTAATTCTCTTGCTTCGCTGTCTCTTCCTGTAGCCACTACTACATAATCATATTTAGAGGAAAGTTCTTTGAAATCTGTGAGACTGTTATAATGAATTGCTGTTCCTTTTTTTAGTCTTCCAAGCAACTGGTTTTCTTTCGATTCCTCACCCTTTCCTCTGGATATAAAATACCCCAGCTTTCCTTGAACTTTAACTTCCTGTCCAGGAGACTTTAAAATAATGGTCTTACATTCATTTATAGGTATAACATCAATGTCATAATTCTTTTTCAAATAATCTCTTGGGTCACCCATGTTTCTCAAAATGACACTCGGCCAGTAGTTTATAGAGAGCCACGGCCATCCAACAGAAAAGTCCCTTTCATAAACATCAGGAATAACCCCTAATTTTTCACATTCCAGTGCACATGCTAATCCACCGATACCTGCCCCGATAATTGCTATTTTCATGCTTTCCATCAACTCCAATTAATTTCTAAAGTCCTTCCTTATTATTAACTTTTATTAACCTTTTTATCTCAAATATTAAAAGCGGCAATGATGCAGCAAAAAAAATGGCGAACATAGTTCGCCCTCATATTGCCTATTTCACCTCAGCAGCTTCTGCATTCCGGTATGGTCTATGTAGTAATTATCCTTATATATCAGCTCCGAAACCGGTACTACCTTGTACCCCTCCTTCTGCAGGTTATCAAGTACTATAGGCAGTGCATCCTTTGTATAGGTTGCATTGTTATGAAACAGTACAATTGAGCCATTTTTGACCTTTGAAAGTACTCTTTTTACTATTGAATCAGCTCCATAATCCTTATAGTCCAGAGAATCCACGTCCCACTGTATGACCTGTATTCCCAGTCCTCTTGAGGTCTCTATCAGCCTATTGTTATAGTCTCCGAAAGGCGGGCGGAATAGAGTAACCTTTTTATTTGTTATCGCTTCAATTTTGTCCGAAGTCTTTGAAAGCTCCTCTATAATCTGTTCCTTTGACAGCTGAGACATATGAGGATGCTTCGAAGAGTGATTTCCTATCTCATGACCTTCTTCATCTATTCTCTTTACCATCTCCGGGTATTTATCCACCCAGAATCCCACAAGGAAAAAGGTGGTCTTCACATCATACTTCTTGAGGATTGTAAGCAGGTCCTCGGTATAATCGGCCCCCCAGGCTGCATCAAAGGAAATGGCGACCTTTTTTTCAGATGTATCCACACAGTATATAGGCAGCTCCCTGCTGTTGTTCCTAAATACATTCAGCAGCTGGTTATAGCCTGCATAATTGAATATAATGGAAATGCCGACTATCAACATCACCAGCATTACTTTCTTTGTATAGTGGTTATTCTTCAATCCAAGCTTCACGTCGCACCTCCAAAATCAATCTTATATAAATAATTTATTCAGATGACTCAGAAGTAGAATATGATACAGGTTGATTTATTATTATTCCATCAGGCTGCTTTCACATAAACAAAACAAACGACATATTTTGCGCGAAATTTTAATTTCGCGTCATATTTTGTAATATTAGCTGCAAAAAAACAGGAGCTTATGCTCCTTTTTGCTTTTTTTATGGACACCCACTTCATCGTACCGCTATTCTGAAACAGCAGTACCGGCCTTGCCGTATTGGCTGCCGCCGAGTGGCAACAGCACCAAGCTCCTCCATGAGTGTCCAAGCTTCTTATTCTCAATCATTCATCACGTTATGATTGTATGTATCAGCTCAATTACTTCTCTTGGAGTAAACCTTGCATAGTTTACCAGCAAAAGTGCTGCCAGTGCTATAGCAACCAACCTGATCAATGTTGAGAATGTAAGGGTGTTTATCACTTTAAACACGTTCTGCGATGTTATCTTGCAACTGCGTTTCATAGTGACTTTTTTTCCCTCCTTTCACACCAGGCCGGGAGGTGCTTAAACAAGTAGACACTTGTTTATTATATTATACCTCCTAATTATTTCCTTTGGAAGAGGGTAAAGACCTATTTTTCTGAGACTTTATTACCATTTATTAACATTTTCAATAGAATATCCAATTCAATATGATTCCTACAATGAGAGGCAGAAAAAGATACATCAATATAATCCATACAATGCTTTTCCTTTTTATTTCATATCTCTCAGCTGCTTTTATTACCTCTTCTCCGCCGGTTTCCTCCGGCATATCCAATACTTCAGAATTCAGAAGTCCCTCTGCCAGCTCGAGAGCCCCCTCCGGAACAAACAGATCAATACCATAACGGGACATCCCCATGTACACCTGCAGATAACCCCCTGCCTCTTTATGCTTCCTCTGGACAGGTATACCTTCCGTACCGAGAACCGATTCCACCAGGACAGCTTCCTGTTCATTAGCCACATTCCTCACAAAAGCCCAGCCGTTCATGCTCTTGTTATCCATTGCCATACAACTCTCCTATCTAAATTTATTTTCTAGTGTAATTACAAAGAAGTAATGCAAATGTCATCCTGAACAAAGTGAAGGATCTAAGACCCTAAAGGAATACCTAAGAGTATTTGCTTGGGTTATTCTCACAGGCATAAGATTCGACCCAGGCTCAGAATGACACAGGCAAGGTATTGGAGTCATTTTTGCTTTATTTAATAGTATAAACACTAATCTGCATTCTTCTCTATGCATACAGCTATTGGAGGACAGTTGATCTGATTCACAAAATCACTTACAAGTACTGTATATTTCCTGCAATCAATAGTCCTGACATATTCCAGTACTGCTTCCTTCTCATCAAAACCACTGTCTCCTCCATAGTAAATTACCATCATTATTATACCGCCAGCCATAAGCAATTCCATGGATTTTCTCAATGCTTCGATAGTAGTGTCCGCTTTTGTTCCAATACTGTGGTCTCCCTTTGGAAGGTAACCCAGATTGAACATGACCGCTTTAATACCCTTTGCTGCATATTTGTCAATATTCTGATGTCCGTCCCGGATAAGCTCCACATAACCGCTGATTCCGGCTTCCTCAAGCTTTTTTCTTGTATTAATCAAGGCACATTCCTGTATATCGAAGGAGTACACCTTACCTTTATCCCCTACCAGACCGGCAAGCAGAAGAGTATCGTTGCCGTTGCCCATGGTGGCATCCACTACTGTGTCTCCTTGCTTCACTGTCTTATTAATTATTTCGTGGGAAATTGCAAGCGAATTACTTAATAACATCTTATTGCTTCTTCCTCCCTTTAATAGCCGTACTTCCCCGAATATTGGAAAGCATCCTTTATAAGATTGATTTGCTGATTATTCTCTTCATCAAATAATATTTCTATTACATCAAATCTGCACATATAATCAAGCAGCTTATTTTTTTGCATGTAGTATAGAGCGGTCTTGACTATTTTCCGCTGCTTCGGTATACTCACAGCCTCTGAAGGTTGACCATACTTAACGCTGCTTCTTGATTTAACCTCAATAAAAACAACTGTGTCACCTTGTATTGCTATAATATCAATCTCTCCGGCCTTACAGCTGAAGTTCCTTTCCAGCACTCTATAACCGCATTCTGTGAGATATGCGGAGGCCATGCTCTCTCCAAAAGCTCCAAGAATCTTGTTATTACCCATTTCTATCACCCTTTAGCCTGTCGATATTGGAAATGAAAACCAAAACCTCAGCCACAACGTTATATAGCTCCGGAGGAATCTGCTCACCTATTTCCAGTTGAAGCAGCGTTTCAACCAACCCGCTGTTCTCAAAAACAGGTACATCATTCTCCTTTGCAGTCTCTATTATACGAAGGGCAACCTCCCCTTTACCCAGTGCAGTAATCTTGGGTGCTGTTTCTCCCTGTTCATAAGTAAGGGCGGCTGCTTTTTTATGCTTATTATCCATACTATACCCTCATATCAAAATGTATTTTCTCTGAGCCGCTTTCATTTATCATTGCCTCCAGAGAAAGCAGGCTGAAAGGCTGCTCAAGACTTATCACCCTGACAGGATTCAGACTGTAGCCCTTTTCCTTCAGTGCATTTTTTAATGCCGAACTATTCTTTTCTATCATTGTACCTATACTTTTGTTTTCAACTCTGAAGGTTACATTTACAGACTTGCCTTTAACCCTTATCATGCTTTCCAAATGCCCAAGGCTGTTTAAGTCCAATGCAACAACCACAGTGGCATCCTCAGGGTTTATCTTTTTACTTCGCTTCCCCTCTTTGAACACATAAAGCTTGGCGGTGGAAGTATCCCCGTTTATAATTACGGGAAGCTGCATGTAATTGGTATGCTGATTTATATTTCTAAGGAAATCTATACTATCCCTGAGATTGGAAAGTGCATCCCTTATTTCAGGATCTTTATTATCACTTCTGTTCAAATATTTCTCCAGCTTTTCCCCCAGCCTGGCCACATCCTTAAGCTGCTCGGAAACCTCTTTGTTGTCCTCAAGCTGCCTGGGCTCCAGGAAAACCTTCTTAATTGCTGTCTTAATTTCTTTTAGCTCAGGGTTATCTTCGATAGCTGCTTTCTGTTGAAGCTTATCAAGGAACTGTGATATACCATCACTGTTTTCGATGTTTTTTATAAGCATACCCAAATTCTTCGGAGTTATCTTCATTTCCTTAGAAACAAGGTAAGTCAGTGCTTCCATATCATGACCCTTTATCGAAGCTAAAATATCTGCTACTTGACCGGCAAACCTTTTTACTTCATTCCCAGCTTCAATTCCCAGCTTATCCAGTACCTTAAGCAGCTCGGCTCCTTTGCCGTCATCCGCAGAAGCTTTTATTTCCTTCACTGCTGCCTGCAGCTCTTCTTCGATAACCGGCTCCTTGCCTGTGCCTGTTTGTTCAAGTATCTTGGTATTGTCAGGTCTGACAACAGTTTGCACCTCTTTTGCAGCTTTTCCTGCTGCCTCAGTATTTACTTCCTTTACCGGCACCTGGTTTGCAATATCATTTGCAGTTTTTTCCGATGCAATAATATCCCCAGCAGCATTACCCTGCTGTACTGAAGCTGTCTCAGCAGCATCCTGCTTCACCATATCGGCAGACCAACTGAGTACAAGCTTATTCAACACATCGACAGGGGTATTTTTTATATCCAGCCCTGAGAGCAGCAGCCCTAATTTTTCTTCACCGCTTTTATTCAAATTGTCTATACTTTTCTGCAGTCCTGTGATGTTCGTAATCGTTTCCTTATCCAGAGGCTGCTTGTATTTAATCAGCAGCTTGGCAGCTTCGATGTTTTTCTCGTCAGCAGGCAGACCAATCTGCATCAACAGGTCGGACACCTTTACATCCATATCCGCAGCTCTGTTTTCATCCTTTAATTCTGCATATATCTTCCCGTCGGCTATAGCGGTGAC
>LOES01000081.1 GCA_001515955.1 Clostridia bacterium BRH_c25
TCGCAGTTATAGAGGTAGGGCTGGGGGGAAGATTCGACGCAACAAATGTGATAAACCCTATGCTTTCCGTGATAACCTCCATTAGCTATGACCATATGGATATACTGGGAGATACTATAGAGAAGATAGCCTATGAGAAGGCAGGCATTATCAAGGAAGGTTCAACCGTGATAATGTATCCCCAGCAGTTCCCTGAAGTGCTGGATGTCATAGAAGAAGTGCGCAGAGAGAGAAAGGCTGTATTGGTAAAGGTTAATACAGCATCAGTGATGCTCAAGGAATACAATATGGGCGGACAAATAATTGATTTCAAATATCGGGACTATGATATACATGACATAAAGCTGCCCCTTATCGGAGATCATCAGATAAGCAATGGAGCTGTAGCACTGACTGCTGTAGCAGAACTGGATAGAATGGGATATGGTGTAGGAGCAGATGCCGTCAGGAAGGGCATTGAGACTGTGAAATGGCCTTGCCGGTTGAGCATAGCGAGCACCAAGCCTCTGATATTAATCGATGGCGCCCACAATGAAGATGGGATAAATTCTCTGCAAGGGGCACTGTCCAAATACTTCAGCAGCAGAAAGATAATATTTGTAATAGGAATGCTGAAGGATAAGGATTACGGTTATGCAATAAGAAAGCTTATGCCAATGGCTCGTCACACAGTAGCCACAGAACCGGTGAGTGAAAGGGCTCTGGCTGCAGACGCAATGGCTGAAGCAGTGAAGCCGTATTGCAGTAGTATCTCTGCAGAGCCGGACATAATAAAAGCTATTGATAAAGCTAAGGAGCTGTATGAAAAGGACAGTATGATATGCATATGCGGCTCACTATATCTTGCAGGTACCGCATACGAATATGTCACACGTAGGGAACGCATTGCATGCGTCCCGCTTCAGGGATGAACTTAATTGAAAAAAGCGCGAAATCCGCGCTTTTTTCTATACATTAAATCTGAAGTTTATTATATCTCCGTCATGTACGATGTATTCCTTCCCTTCAAGGCGGTACAGGCCTTTTTCCTTGGCTTTCGCCATGGAGCCCAGCTCTTGCAGGTCCTTGAATTTAACGGTCTCAGCTCTTATGAAGCCTCTTTCTATATCAGAGTGGATTTTTCCTGCAGCCCTTCTTGCATCTGTGCCCTTTTTTATCGTCCAGGCTCTTACTTCATCTTCACCTGCAGTAAGAAAGGAAATCAGCCCCAGGTAATCATAAGTGGTGCTTGCAAGCACATCGATACCAGACTTTTTGATGCCAAGCTCCTCCATGAATATCAGTCTGTCTTCCTCTTCAAGTTCACTGATTTCCATTTCTGCTTTGGCACATACCTCTATAACAGGAACATTTCTCTCTTCAGCATACTTCAAAACATCCTCCTTCTGGGGATAACTGCCTGATTCAAGGGAATTTTCATCAATGTTAATGACCAGTATCATTGGCTTCTCTGAAAGGAAGCTGAAGGTCTTGAGGAGCTCACGCTCTTCATCTGTAAGGTTTATCTGGTGTATCAGAAGTCCATTTTCAAGGCCCTCCTTACACTTCTTAATTACAGCAAGCTCCAGGAGGTTTTCTTTAGTGACCTTTTTGCCGCTTTCTATTCTGGCTATCCTATTGTCTATAATGCTTAAATCAGCGAAGAGCAGCTCCAGGTTCACTGTCTCTATATCACGCATTGGGTTCAGGGAGCCTTCGACATGCAGTACGTCAGGGTTATCAAAAGCTCTGATGATATGTACAAGAGCATCAACCTTCCTTATATCCTCGAGGAATTGGTTTCCTACTCCTTTACCTGCACCTGCTCCGCTGACCAGCCCTGGAACGTCGATAAAATCTATAAGGGCATAGGCTGTTTTTTTGGGATTGTAAAGCTTGGAGAGAAAATCGATTCTATAATCAGGAACCTTTGCAGAGCCTACGTTGGAAGCCATTTTTCCCGAAGCAAAGTTAGATATTTCTGCATGGGCATGGGTAAGCAAATTAAAGAATGTCGTTTTGCCAACAAGGGGAAGGCCAACCAGACCTATTTTCATGAGTATTACCTCCTATGATATATTTTTAATTTATCAAGGAACCTATTAATTGGCTGTATATTTTTTCTGAGGAGTTTTTCCATTTTTCACAGACCTGCTTTGCCTGCTTTGCAGATACTACACTAAGCTTGAGATCCATGAGTACAAGGTCTTTCTCTATTACTTTAAGAGTTACTATGTATTCTTTATCGCATATCTTGTTATACTCCGCAATTACTTGAAACTCCTTCTTCAGGCTGTCCTTGTTCTTGCTTATATAATTATTGATTATTCCGTAGGTATTTTTTGAAATTCTATGCTCAAAAACCTCAATTGCTTTTTCGCCGCTTTCGGTAGTTGCGAAGCATTGTTTTTTCTGGTACAGCAATTGCTTTATCATACCTGCCTCTTCCAGCTCTGAAATGCACTGCTGAAAGGTGAAGAAGTCTATAAGGTTGTTCTCTAATATAGCATTTGTAATCTGTGCCTTAGTCAGAGGAATATCCATTTTATTTAAAAGATATAATATCATAAGCTTCTTATCAGCCATTACTCCGCTGTCAAAAATCATGCAATCATCTCCAGTATGTTTTGCTTAAAGCATTCTATTACTATATTAAGCTAATTATAGCATAGTTGATTTTAGTATGGCAAAAACAAAAATCAGACATAATTCAGTCTGACTTTTGTTTTTTTTCATATATTTGAACTCTGTTATTTGCCTTCAAGCTGTTGCTCTGCCATAGCGATCAGCTTCTTAACCATGCTTCCTCCGACCCTTCCGCAGTCCTTTGAGGATAGATTTCCCCAGTAGTCTTCGGAGCCTTGGTGTACCGGCAAATTTAACTCTGAAGCTATTTCATACTTCATATTATCAAGAGCTGTGTGAGCTTTTGGAACTTCTAATCCTTTATTATATCTTCCGCTTCCTGCAGCCATTTAATAACCCTCCTTAAATATCATATATTATAATTTGATATGGTTTTATGAATTTATATAAGCTTTGCTTTAGTCACATTTCCCTGCTGCATTATTAATTTAACCTTTTTGTATAGAAAATATGTTAGAACATTATGTTTTTATACATAATATTATAACCGGATGCATATAATTATAGTTTTAGGAAATTTAATATAATTAAATTTCAAAGGGCAAGTAAAAAGTCCTTGCCCTCAGTTCTGATCAGTATTAAGTCATTTTTCTTTTGATTGGCAGTTTTCTTCCCTTATTTGTTCCATTTCGGTGAACACCCTGCTGCTGTACCTTCTGTGACGTTGCTTCCCTGTGAAAGTGTCTGACTTGCGGCAGTATCAGTTCCCTGGAGAATTCAACTCTGTGTCCCTGGATGTTTGTAAAATTACTATGCCTCATAGACATATCTTTCACCTCCAATATAGCGCATCAATAATTAATGCTTTTATCGGATGTATGCTTCAATGGAAGGTATAGAGAAATTACGTCATATTTATTTTGCCCCGAAAAATTTTTTAAAAGCCTCTATTATATGTTGTTTTTTTACATATATAGGACAACTTACATATTTTCTTCACAGCGGATGTTGTCGAAACGTCTAATAATATCTGGTATAATCAAGGTATATAATCTGTATAAAAAATATTTCATTATTCATTGTACATATCGAAAGGAGCAGCACATGAAACGATTGAAGCAGATAACTGCAGTACTTTTCGCACTTATTCTGGCACTTGGTTTTACGGGATGTAAACCTCGGTTAGTGGAAGAAAATCGCGAAAAACCGGAACAGAACCAACCAACACAGGTAGAATCCAATAATGAACCGCAAGAAAACGATCAAGATCAGGATAATAATGAAAACAAAGCAGATAAAATTGATTTGAAAGAAATAAAAGCCAATGAAAACGGCCAGGTTATGATACTTATGTATCATGGTATAAGTGATAAGGAAGCCGAATGGGTAAGAACGGCAGATAACTTCAGAAAAGATCTGAGGACTCTGTATGATGAGGGATACAGACTGATCAGCCTTAAAGACTATATAGAGAATAATATTAAGGTTGAAGCCGGATATACACCATTTGTAATGACCTTTGATGACGGTCTGCTGAACAGCTATAATATAATAGAAGAAAACGGGGAGAAAAAAATTGATCCCGATTGTGCAGTAGGAATACTTGAGGAATTCAAAAAGGAACATCCTGACTTTGGCAGAGGAGGCAGTTTTTTCGTTTTTTATCCGATTCCTTTCAGACAAAAGGAGCTTATTAAGGAAAAATATGAGTTCTTAATACAGAATGGATATGATATAGGGAACCATGCATATACTCACGAGAACCTTGGAAAGCTTAGTATTGAAGATGTTCAGAAGGCCTTGGGAAAGAATGTGAAGCTCACTCAGGGATACTTGCCGGGGTATGATGTTTACGCCCTTGCACTTCCTTATGGCATCGGACCAAAGGGAGACGGCTACATATATGCAGCCCAGGGCGAATATGACGGGGTAAAATACAATCATAGAGCAGTGCTCAAGGTGGGAAGCAATCCGGCACCATCACCTGTAGACATCAAGTTTGATCCCATAAGGCTCCCCAGAATAAGAGCCAGTGAAATGAATACCGCCGGCACAGGAATTTATGATTGGCTTCAGCACTTTGAAAAGAAGCCGGAAAAGCGTTACATAAGCGATGGCAACCCGGATACTGTGGCAATACCTGAAAGTGAAAAGGACAATGTAGATCAGAGCAAGCTTAATGGGAAAGAATTGATAATATATAATTAGGAATAAAATAAACGAGATTAGTTGAAAACCAACTAATCTCGTTTATTTTTATTATTCGATACAAATTGACATATAACGACAAATAATGATATGATTAGCATAGGTAGACAATAGTACTAATTATTTAATAGCAATATTTCAGTTGTAAAACATACAGACATAATAATATTGTCAAACATATCGAAAGATAGAGACGCAAAGCCACGGGTCCAAAGTATATTGCAATGACAGCCGGGGTGCAGTTTTTTGTATTAATACACAGACCGAGGATTATGTAATGCCGAGGCCTGTGTTTTTTTCATATATGGGAGGGTGATATTTTAGCAAAGAGGTGTAGGATTCAACTACTTAAAAATGTGTGGAGGTGTCTATTATGAGAAGCATCAAGGCTAAAATTGTAGTCAGTTTAATTGTGCTATTATTGGTTGTATGTACAGGGTTTGCAGGTATCTCCTATTACACTGCTTCAAATGCCTTAGTGGCAAAGGTTGAGGAGGCATTACCCCAATTGGCTGAGCAGGCAGCAAATGCAGTAAAAAATAGTGTAGAGGGGCAGCTGGATACCCTTGAAGCAATAGCGTTGAACCATGTTATCAGTGATATTGATATGGCCTGGGAAGATAAACTGATGATACTGAATGAGGAAGTGGCGAGAAATGGACATATCAGGATGGGCATAGTCGATTTGAATGGAGATATGATATCTACAGACGGTTCTACTATGAATATTGCGGATAGGCCTTATTTTAAGAAGGCAATCGCTGGGGAGAAATATGTATCAGATCCGACTGTCAGTAAAGTGAATAACAGTATTATTATCGCATTTGCGGTTCCAATCAAGCAAAACGATTCTATTGTAGGTGTACTGGTCGCAACGAGAGATGGAAACAGCTTAAGAGACATTACAAATGAAGTGACCTTCGGTGAATCCGGCAAGGCGTTCATGATAAACAAAAGCGGAGTTAAAGTAGCTCATAGTAACGCGGAATTAGTAATGCAAATGGACAATGACCTGGAAAATGTTAAGAATGACCCAAAGCTTGAGCCATTGGCAGAACTGGAAAAGCAAATGACAGAAGGGAAAACCGGCGTTGGAGAATATGAATATGAAAGTATTGTTAAATACTTGGGGTTTGCGCCGGTAAATGGCACAAATTGGTCCATTGCGGTAGCTGCACCTAAGAGTGAGGTTTTGTCCGGGCTTAATACACTTCGAATCTACATGCTTACAGCTGCTGCAGTGTTCCTGCTGTTAAGTGCTGCTGCAGGTTTTGTAGTTGCAGGATTTATTTCAACTCCAATTACATTGATAACAGACCACCTAAAGAAAATTGCAGGCGGGGATTTTACTTGTCAGGTTCCTGACAAATGCAGAAAATTAAAGGATGAGATCGGCACTTTGGCCAAATCCCTGGAAACCACACAAGGGTCGATTGGAGAGCTGATAAGGGGTGTGGTTTCTGAGGCAGGAAATGTAAACAAGGCAGTAATGCTTACAAGCAAATATATGTCAGAGCTAAGCAGCCAGATTGAAGATGTATCCGCGACAACTGAAGAGTTGTCCGCCGGCATGGAGGAAACTGCAGCATCAACAGAGGAAATGAATGCTACGTCTTCAGAGCTTGATACGGCTGTAGAGTCAATTGCAGCAAAAGCTCAAGAGGGTGCTGTTTCTGCAGGAGAAATAAGCATGAGGGCAAATAATCTGAGAAAGAGCTTTATTGAGTCCCAGGAAAGTGCCTTAAAAGTGTTTGTTGAAGTCAAAGAAAAGCTTGAAAAGGCATTGGAGGATTCCAAGACAGTTGACAAAATCAACGAACTGGCAGATGCAATACTGCAGATTACATCCCAGACCAATCTACTTGCTCTTAATGCGGCAATAGAAGCGGCAAGAGCTGGAGAAGCAGGCAGGGGATTTGCAGTAGTTGCCGATGAGATTCGCAAACTCGCTGAAGATTCCAAGAATACTGTTAACGAGATACAGGATATAACAAAGACTGTAACTCTGTCTGTAGAGAACCTTTCCTCAAGCGCAAACAGTCTGCTCTCATTCATGAGCACCGATGTTGACAGGGATTATAAGACTATGCTGGCTGCTACTGAAGAATACAGAAATGATGCGGAGACAGTTGACAATCTCGTAACAGATTTCTCGGCTACCTCTGAGGAGCTTGCAGCATCCATACAGAATATGGTCAAGGCTATAAACGAAATAACTGCGGCAACAAACGATGGAGCCAGCGGAACCTCCAACATTGCCCAAAAAACAAATGCTGTTGCTGAAATGGCAGCTGAAGTCATGAAGCAGTCCGAGCTGTCAAAGCAAAGTGCTGATAAGCTTACTGAGTTGGTTGTTAGCTTTAAGATATAGAAATGATAGATAAACATATACATAAAAAGTCCAAACTACAGTTGTGGTTTGGACTTTTTATCTTTCTATTCACTGGAAACTCAGCCGTTCAAGAAATAATCTTCCGAATAATATGTTTTCAATAACTGTCTCCTTGAAATAGGGATTGGGCATAGCACAGCTGCTTCCTGATTTCTGTAGGAAATACAGCTCTCCACTTTCTCCAATGACCTCGGCATAAAGCTTGCCATTCTTATAAAGCTTATCACCGACACTAAGCTTAATATCTTCAAAGCCGATCTGTTCATACATTTTTTCACTTATACCATTTCTTCTTTTTCTTTTCATATATTCACCTTAAATTGTTATATTATGTATTTCGCGAAAAACATTTTACATGACTGATTCAAATTTCGCGTAAATATTTCCTTAATTTCATTGAATTCGCGCTATACCCTGATGGAATACCTTAAGCGCGTTCAATATACAATATTATTTTCGACATTTATATTATCAAATTTAATACTTTTTTGCAAATCACGTGATAAATATGCACGTTTATCGAATATGGATTGACAGAAAATAGCATGATTCATATAATTTATCTTAACTGACTATAAAATAAAGGATAAAATGAAAAAATAAAACAAAAATAGAAAATAAAGTATAGGAAATATTTTGCAGAAATACGTATATTGGGGGATATATATGAGATTACTATCAGCTCTTGGTTACGAAGATATTGAAGAATACTTGAAATACTTACGTGGAATCGTGGTATTGGATACAGTCAAGGATAAAAAGTCTCTCCTCGATGCGGTTGGAGCTGACAGATATGACTTGGTGCTTATTTCCAAAGAGCTTCCTGGAAGTGAGGAAATGGAGTATGTTGTTGAGATGCTTTCATCAGGAAAATTCAAGAATCAGAGAATTGTGTATATATATGGAGAATATGACGGTCCATGTGATGATTTTATAAGGTTTTTAATTAGTCATGAAATATATGATTTCTATGTTGGTGACGAAATAACCTCCAGGGATATTGAGAGGCTTATATTCAGACCTGCCGGCAAGGAGACTTCTTTTGGATATTTTAAAAGCCGTTATGATAATGAACGGTATTTTAGTCAGGCAGAACGCAAGTCAAAGCAAAAAAGGCATTTTTTCAATGGTGCCGCACTTACAGAATCCGGATTAAAAGGCATCCTGAGCATAAACATGAACAAAAGGCTTCCTTTTGAGAAGCTGATCATTTCAATAATATCAAATCAAGCTACAGGTAAGTCACATACAGCTTGGAACTTGGGCTGCTGTCTTTCCAAACATGGATATGCCACCAGTCTTTTTAATATAGACAGAGGTTATTCAGCAAATTTGTTTTTTGATATTGATGATGCCTATTATGACCTGCTTGATTTCACTATAGAAAATAACAGTCACAAGGATATATTGAACAGCTGCTGTAAAAGGAAGAATCTAAGTATAATAACCGGGAAGCTCGGAGATGAGAAGGAAATTGCAGGTGATGATTTTGTAAAGCTGCTGTATGGTATCCGTACCAAATCTGATATCACAATTATTGATACAAGGACAGGCTTATCAGCCTTAACCAGACTTTCTATAAAAAGCTCTACATATGATTTACTGATTTTTGACTGTGATATAATGCATTTCCACATGAATATGAACATGCTGGAGGAGCTGAAGGAGGATTTTGCTCCGGAGAAGACAATTGCGGTCATTAACAATACAAATGTAAAATCCTCAAGCCATAAGTTCATTTACAATGAGCTTATAAATACCGGAATACCTTTTAAAGACATAGCCATAATCAGCAGCTGCGGTCTTCTCAGCAGTGAAGTGATGCACACAGGTCTGTCGCCATATCAGGCGG
>LOES01000082.1 GCA_001515955.1 Clostridia bacterium BRH_c25
CTGTCCTTAAGCTCAAGAGCCTCTTCCAGCGCGTTCATATCATCGTGGTTAATTATACTTGGAACACCATCCCTTATAAGTGTTCCAGTCTTGGGGTCCAGTTTAACTTCATTTGTATCCGGAACCTGCTTTATGCAGACTATTATTTTCATGAAAAAAACCTCCTAATATGATTACTTCAGTACCTTCGCCGCGATGACCATCTTCTGCACCTGCGAGGTACCTTCGTATATTTCAGTTATTTTTGCATCTCTCATCATTCTCTCTA
This sequence comes from Clostridia bacterium BRH_c25, assembly GCA_001515955.1. The sequence goes on from LOES01000082.1 coordinate 269, forward strand.
CCGGATAATCTCTTGTATATCCGTAACCGCCGAAAATCTGCACTGCCTTTGTGGTAACCTCCATTGCGGTTTCTGCAGCATACAGCTTCGCCATCGCAGCCTCCGTAGAGAACGGGAGCTTTTGATCCTTCTTGTCAGCAGCATTGTATACAAGGAATCTGGCTGCTTCTATCCTTGTTGCCATATCCGCCACCATCCACTGCAAGCCCTGGAAGGATGAGAGAGGCTTGCCAAACTGCTTTCTTTCCTTCATATACTTAACACATTCATCCAATGCACCTTCGGCTATTCCAAGTGCCTGTGCCGCTATACCTATTCTTCCGCCATCCAAGGTCTGCATTGCTATGCCAAAGCCTTTCCCTACTTCACCCAGAAGATTCTCTTTAGGTACCATACAGTTTTCAAATATAAGCTCAGTCGTACTTGAACCTCTGATCCCAAGCTTTTCTTCCTTCTTGCCTATGCTAAAACCTTTAAAATCCTTTTCAACAATAAAAGCGGAGATGCCTTTGTTGCCTTTTGATTTGTTTGTCATTGCAAGAATTACATATATATCGGCTTCTCCACCGTTAGTGATGAATACCTTTGAACCATCCAATATATAATTATCCCCATCCAATATGGCAACCGTCTGCTGTGCTGAAGAATCAGTACCGGCATTAGGCTCTGTCAGTCCAAAGGCTCCAAGCTTTTCACCCTTTGCCAGGGGTACCAGATACTTCATTTTCTGTGCTTCTGTCCCATACTGATATATAGGATGTGCTCCAAGGGAAGTATGGGCAGAAAGTATTACACCTGTTGTTCCACATACCTTGGAGAGTTCTTCAACAGCAATCGCATAGGTCAGATTGTCCCCTCCGGCACCGCCGTATTTTTTGGGAAATGGAATTCCCATCATATCATACCGGGCCATCTTTTCCACTGTCTCTCTCGGGAATCTTTCAGCTGCATCAATCTCTGCCGCAAGCGGCTTCACGACCTTTTCACCGAATTCCTTCAAAAGCGTCCTAACCATTTCCTGCTCTTTAGTCAGGCTAAAATTCATAAATGCTTCCTCCTTTATTTTGGGGCAAATATTCCGCGAAAAACATTTTTATTTTCATTCAAATTTCGCGTAAATATTTCATTAGTTGATATTGAATTGGCACTATACTCACCGAAGCTGCTCTTGTGCATTCAACATAGCAATTCCCCTCTTATAAAAATTTGTGTGTACTAATTGAAAATATTAATTTGATGCAATGGCTTTCATTGTTAAATATTTAGCAATTATCGTGCCAGCTTCTATTTCAACAGGTATTTTATTTTATTGTCAAAAATTTATCATAGATTTCAACCCTTCAGAGTACACTCTTATCTGAATTTAAATCCTTTAAAAATATCAAAATATCAATCAGTGCCGGATAATCGGCGCCAATTGATATTTTTTTAACATATAATGTAACAATATTTATTGCCCATTATTTTATAACACCGCCAAACTGGCGTAAATAAAGCATTTGTATGCTTACATGTCATGTGCAAATTATTTGGCATTAATTTTGAGCAGTCTCTTTTTTGCTGCATCAGATAACCTGCCGCAGCTGTTTTTCTTTTAATTCTTTAACCAGAAGGTTCAGGAACAAGCCCACATCCGTTACTATTCCTGCAGCTTGACTGCTGCCTCTGTCACTGAGCTTGGTCACAACCGCCGGATTTATATCCACGCAGACCATTTCAACTTTTGCAGGAAGCATATTCCCGGAAGCAATCCCATGCAGCATACTGCCCAGTACAATGACAATTTCTGAATTCATAAGATACTCTGAATAAGCCTCTTGAGCCTTTATCATATCTGTTATAGTATCAGGCAGCGGTCCGTCATCCCTGAGACTGCCGGCCAGAACATAAGGAATGTCGTGCTTCACACACTCATACATTATGCCGGAATTAATCCCACCTGCATTAACTGCTTCTTTTATGCCTCCGTACTTGTTCACATGGTTTATCGCCCTCATATGATTGCGGTATCCCATTTGCACTGCCCTGCCGGATTTTGCACATACTCCCAGTGAGGTTCCGTAAAGGCTCTTTTCAATATCGTGTACTGCAACAGCATTTCCGGCTAATATACTTGAAACATAGCCATCCCGTATAAGCTCCCTAAGATACGCATCTCCTCCCGTATGAACCACTACAGGACCCAATACAAACGTGACCTTCTTACTGTTGTTGACAATGCTTTCAGCAAGCTCCCTGATAATAAGCTCATTTCTTCTTTCGGAAGAAACACAATTGTTCATAAACCCAAAAATGTCCTTATCCTCACCCTCAATCCGGTTCAGTACCCGGACTCCCGTATCACCGCAGACCAGCCGGTCTCCTTTTTTTATGTCCCGCAGCTTCTTGCAGTATGCACCGTTCCGGTTCACCACTATCATAGCATCCATCCTCTGGTTTTGAACTATTATCCAGCTTCCTTCCCAGAATATCATTGTTTTGTAGTTTGTTGTTGAATAAAAGTCATCGGGCACATGTTTATCTATCATCGCTTCTTTTAATATTACTGAAGCTGTGTAAAAATCATTGTTATCCATATCAAATACCTCCTAAATTAGAAAATAAAAAACCTCCATCCCAATAAAAGGGACGAAGGTTATTCGCGGTACCACCCAATTTGACTATACACAGATGCCCTCCCTAGAAAAGGGCTCAAAGGTATAATCCTCTTGTATGCCAATAACGCAGGACTGCGGCAAGACTTTTCATCTGCAGCTTTGAGGGCGGGTTCAAGAAAAATAATCTCAGAAAACCTTTCAGCCGGTGAGTTTTCCTCTCTTTTAGAATCTTATTCTCTACTAATCCTCTTCATCGCCGTAAAAAGTGAATTTGTTTAATTCTACACTGACGGAAGGTCTTTGTCAAGCGTCATTTTTTTAAATTATTAAAATATTTAAAGTTAAATACATATGTTGATCTTTAACCTATGCGTTATGTAGAAATTTCTGCTATAATTCAGTATATGTTAAATAATAATTTAGCACAAACTTATAACATAATATGTCGTAGGGAACGGTTCATAACCATTCCGCAAACAGACACAGAAAGCTGGATTTTACAATGAATGATAATAAAACAATCAAAAAGCTGCCGGTATTGCTTCTCATTCCGCTTAGTGCTGCCCTTGCCCAGATTTCCTCCAAAAGGCCCGACCTTGTGGAGAAGCTTTATTCTTCAAGGATATATAAGCCCATAGGCCGCATACTCAGCAGGGCAACAGGTATTTTTCCCTTTTCTGTTGCTGAACTGATAGTGCTCCTTGTACCTGCTGCTTTTATCCTTTATACAATAAAAGTTTTAGCAAAGTCTTTTTCCCGCAGCAGAATCAACTTCATGCCTATGGCAAAATATATAACCAATATTCTTGTTATAGTCAGCATAGCACTTTTCTGCTTTCTAGGCATATGGGGCCTCAATTACTACCGGATGCCCTTTGCCAGTATTGCGGGCCTGGATGTGCAGCCAACCTCCGTCAAGGAGCTGGAAAGCTTATGCCGGGCTCTTATAGAACGGGCAAATTCCTTAAGACTATCAGTTAGCATAGACGCTGAGGGGAATATGGATATACCGGGCAGCCGCCGTGATATTCTGAACAGCTGTTATAAAGGCTACGAGGTTATAGCTCATACTTATCCAGAGCTTGCAGGCAGTTATGGCAACCCCAAGCCTATTCTCCTATCCGGGCTGATGAATTATACCGGCATCTGCGGTATATACTTTCCCTTTACCGGAGAAGCAAATGTAAATGTAGCAATACCCGAATCATCACTGCCTTCTACGGCATCTCATGAGATGGCTCATCAGCGGGGGTTTTCCAGGGAGGATGAGGCCAATTATATTTCCTATCTGGCTTGTACCGCCCATCCTGATGTGAACTTCAAATATTCCGGGGTATTGCTGGCATTGACAAATTCAATGAATGCCCTATACAAAAATGACCGGTCTATACATGCCGAGCTTTCTGAAAAATACAGCGAAGGAGTGCGGCATGACCTTGCAGAAGTCAATGAATTCTGGCAGCAGTATGAAGGGCCTGTGGAACGCACCTCCAACAGAATAAACAACGCATACCTTAAAGCCAACAATCAAAAGGACGGAGTCCAAAGCTACGGAAGGATGGTTGATCTGCTCATTGCAGAGCACAGGCAGGCAAGTGAGTAGGTGCCTGAGTAGGTGCCAGGGTTTCACACCCAGGGTTTCACAAAAAGCCCACATCCGCTAAGATGTGGGCTTTCCGTACACATTCCTATTATTCCAGCTTTGAAGCAAATTCGACTATTTTCCTTTTCTGGTTGGTGTCCAGGTGCGTCAGGTCCGCATCGGACCTCAGGCCTAGTTCATTCTCCACATAGTCTATGACCTTCTTCAGGTTTCCGGTGTTTATACCTCCGTACATGTCCAGCAGAGCTTCTTCGAAGGTTTTGAAATCCTTGTCGTTATATTTCGATGTCTCATATAATACATCCTCCAGCTGGTGTATCCCCATATCGTTGATTTCAATTCCCATAGCTTTCACCTATCCTTGTATAGTTTTTGTAACAGATGCGAGATACGAGATGCGAGGATTTATGCATGTTCTTCGAAGCTTTTTAGTGGAACGGTCAAGACCGTTCCCTACGGCGGACGACCGATGGGCGCCCCTACCGGAATCCCGAAACCTCGTACCCATATTTATTCTTGCCTGTTTGCCAAAAACTATGTGCGGTATCAGCCTTCCTTCACTTGGGCGATATCCTGCCTGCTGTTTCTGGACCTTCTTATCGCTTCCATGTTGGAGAAGGAATATATAATAAGTCCTATCCATATAAAGCTAAAGCTTAATAAATGGGTGCTCGTGAATTTTTCACCATAAACAAATACTCCGATAAAGAGGCTTATTGTCGGTGATATGTACTGGAGAAAGCCTATAGTCGAAAGCTTCACTCTTGCTGATCCCATGGCATACCAGAGAAGCGGCGTAGCAGTGGCGACCCCCGCAAAAGCCAATATTATCAGGGTATGCAGGGATACTGTATATAGGGCACTTTGACCGCTTATAAGCTTATATAGGATATACCCCAAAGCTAGAGGAACCAGTATTGTAGTTTCCAGTGCCAGGCCTACCAGTGACTCTGCCTTGAGAAGCTTTTTAAACAAGCCGTATAACGCAAAGGTTGCTGCAAGCAAGAGTGCAACCCAGGGAAAGCTGCCGAACTGTATAGTTATGATAGCAACTCCTACGGCCGCAAAGCCTATGGATATATACTGAAGCACATTGAGTCTTTCTTTGAGCACTGTCATTCCAAGCAGCACCATCATCAGTGGATTTATATAGTACCCCATACTGGACTGCACAATATTGCCTGAGTTCACAGCCCAAATGTACAATCCCCAGTTAATTGTAATGAAAAACGCGCATAAGAGAACATTTCTTACTTTTCCTCTGTCCTTCAGGGTTTCTTTAAGTGTTCCAATTCCATTTTTGAAAAGCAGTATTCCTCCTACATACAGAAACGACCAGAATATTCTATGTGCTAAAATCTCATCTGCAGGTATCTGATCAAGTAACTTCCAGTATATCGGCAGAAAACCCCATGCAGTAAATGCAATGGCTCCGTAGAATACTCCGATTATGCTGTTCTTATCCTTTGAAGCATTTATCCTTTTATTCATTATGATATCCCCTCTACATTCATTCAGCCCAAATACCGGAACCCATGCAATGCGTTCCCTACAATGGGCACCCCTACGCCCACTATATCTCCTTCATTTCCTTCAGGGCATCCAGCAGCAGTTCAAATACCCTCTCGGTAGATGGTATGCTTAAATGCTCATCAGGGGTATGGACGTCATACATGTCCGGTCCCAGGGATATGGCATCCAGATCTTTTATCCTGCTCATAAACACACCGCATTCCAAGCCTGCATGTATAGCAACTATCTCAGGCTCAGCCTGGTATTTTTCCTTATATACCTTTATAAATAAAGGCTTGAGCTTTGACCCGGGATTATACTCCCACTCAGGGTATTCGGATTCTACTTTTACACTGCCACCCATTAGAGCTGCCAAAGCTTCAACCTGATTAAAAACATTTCTCTTCAAGCTTCTTACTGAGCTTCTTATCTCATTTGTCAGCCATATTTCGTTATCTCTTGAATTTACTACTCCCAGGTTAGTAGAGCTTTCAACAAGCCCGGCTATTTCCATGCTCATGCTCTGAATGCCGTTTGGCAGCAATACCATGGAGGATATCACTCTATCCGCTGTTTTCTTTGAAAATACTTTTTCCACCTTTTCTTCCGTATCTTCAAGCTTAGTGCAAATACCTGGGTCAGCTGCTCTCAGTTCATTCTTGAATGCTGACTCCTGCTCTTTTATTACAGCTTCCAGCTTTATTCTATTTTCAGCAGCTGTCAGCAGCAATACTTCAGCTTCCCTGGGTATTGCATTGGATTTGAGCCCTCCGTTGATTTCTGCTATATGTATTTCGCATTCCTTCCTGATATGGTTCAAAAGCCTTCCCATCAGCTTGTTGGCATTTCCACGGCCTTTATCTATCTCCATACCTGAGTGCCCGCCTTTGAGCCCTCCAATGCCAAGTCTGTATACCGCAAGCTTTTGGGGAGCCTTTTCCCATTCTATAGGAATGACCATTTTTGCTTTTAAGCCTCCTGCGCTGCTTACCAGAAACTTTCCCTCCTCTTCGGAGTCCAGGTTTATCATCAGTTTTCCTTTGAGTTTCCCGGCATCTAAAGCCGGTGCTCCACTCATTGTATTTTCCTCATCGGAAGTGAACAAAACCTCAAGGCTTGGGTGTGGCAAATTCTTTGAAGCCAACAGTACCAATGCATAAGCCAGTGCAATCCCATTATCGGCTCCCAGAGTCGTCCCATGAGCATATATCATGTCATCTACAACCCTCAGCTTAATCGGGTCCTTTTCAAAATCATGTACGGTTTCTTTATTCTTTTCGCAGACCATATCCATATGGCCCTGCAGTATCACTGTCGGAGCATTTTCATACCCCCTTGACGCAGGCTTTTTTATTATAACATTCAGCGCCTCGTCCCGTATTACTTCCAAGCCGTGTTTTCCGGCAAACCTGACCATATAATCGCTTATCTGCTTTTCGTTTCCTGAACCCCTTGGAATTGCGGATATCTCCTCAAAATATCTAAAAACCTCGCTGTACTTTGAATTTTTTAATCTGTCCATTCTAGCACCCTCTCTTCAAACTTGATAAAGCAAATATTCAGTATTACATTTCTGTCTCATACAAGTACTATTATAGGATTTACTTTCTGTAAAATCAAACTAAATAGCAGCGCTGCTTATTTTTTCAGCCAAGCTTCAGCAATCCTGAACCCAGACATTAAGGTGGTATTAAAGCCGCAGCATGCGCTACGGCTTTAATACCACCTTAATGCAATTGTCCTTCTTTTCATCGAATATCTCATATGCATGCTCCCCCTGGTCCAAGGACAGCTTGTGTGTTATTATATCAGTTGCGTCAAAGCTTCCATCCTGTATCAGCTTCAGTATCCGCTCCACATAAGTATGTGCAGGACATTGCCCCATCTTCAGGGTTATATTTCTTGCAAAGAAGTCCCCCAGGGGAAATCCATTATACCTCGCTCCATAAACACCCACAAGGGAAACGGTTCCGCCTTTACGCACAGCCTGAGTTCCGATTTCTATGGCTGATTTGGAGCCTCCTTGCAGCTTTAGTGCAGATTCCACCATCTCAACCACTGTCATCTTGCCGTCCATACCTACACAGTCTACCACTACATCTGCACCCCCATGGGTTATTTCCTTTATGTATTCCCCTGTATTGTCATAATCATTGAAATTCAAAGCCTCTACTTTGTTATATTTTCTTGCATGCTCCAGCCTGTAGTCTATATAGTCAACAGCAATTATTCTGTCGGCTCCCATATATGCTGCCCATTTCTGCGCAAGCAGGCCCACAGGTCCGCAGCCCAGCACCACTACCGTATCTCCTTTTGAAACTCCGCCAACTTCCACTCCCCAGTATGCGGTAGGCAATATGTCCGTGAGAAACAACACCTGCTCATCGGTCAATTCTTCCGGTACCTTGAAGGGGCCTACATTGGCATAGGGCACTCTCAAATATTCTGCCTGACCACCATCGTAGCCTCCATAGGTCTTGCTGTAGCCAAATATGCCCCCTACCTCCCCGTTTGCATTGGAGTTGTCACACTGGCTCCATAGGTCATGCTCGCAGAACCAGCAGTGTCCGCAGGACACCGGGAAAGGCACAATTACTCTATCTCCTTTCTTTACTCTGGTGACTTCCTTTCCTGTTTCCTCCACTATGCCCATGGTCTCATGGCCCAATATGAAGCCTTTGGGCATATTGGGGACCATACCATGAATCAAATGCAGATCAGAACCGCAGATTGCCGTAGAAGTGACCTTTAGAATTATGTCATCCTCTTTCAGAATCTCCGGGTCTCCGACTTTTTTTACTTTTACATCCTTTATCCCTTGATAAGTAATAGCTCTCATATTAAACCTCCTGTATTTATTGTCTCTCGGTTTGAATTCCCTAAAGCGGACGCCCAATGGGCGCCCCTACAGTGGAACGCATAAAATGCGTTCCCTACAACCCGTACCCCGGAACCCCACAACCTCGAAACCTCGTAACCTCTACACTTCCACTTTTCCATAGATTCCCCCGCCACCGGCACCTATTGCCAGTCTGCCTTCTCTGGCGAGAATTATGTTTTCCGCTATTTCTTCCTTCACTACTTTCTTCAGTTCTTCTAAAGAAGCTTTATGCAAAATGTTCATTTCATTCCCGAAGTAATCAATGAGCCTGCCTATGGTTTTTGGCCCCACCTTTGGCAAAAACTCCAGAGGCACTTGATAATGATAGGGTGCTCTTCCTACTGTCACAGGCACTTCTCTGTCCCTTATCTCCTCTATTCTATCCCTGACCCCTACTACAACCGGATGCCTGTCGGAAACAGTACAGCTCAAGACCGGAGGTTCACCTTCAATAACAGTATCACACGC
>LOES01000083.1 GCA_001515955.1 Clostridia bacterium BRH_c25
AAATGTTTCCTTGATTGTTATTGAATTCGCACTTTGCCCAATGTAAATACTTTTGTGCGTTCAATATAGAAAATCTATTATGTTAAAAAGCATTGATTAATGAACAAATACGAGTGTTCTAATTAGCAAAAAAACAGCATATTAATGTAAAAAGACACCAATAAGGGGGTAGTAGTAATTGAAGGATTATATCGAAGAAAGAGCATTGGAAATTGCGAAATATATAATAAGCAGCAAGACAACGGTCAGAGATGCAGCGAAAATATTCGGGGTAAGTAAAAGTACAGTACATAAAGATGTCACAGAAAGACTTCCGAGGATAAATCCAAGTGTGGCACTTCAGGTTAAAGAGATAATGGACCAGAACAAAGCTGAAAGACATATAAGAGGCGGAAGGGCAACAAAGATGAAGTACCAGTCCATAAGCCTGTAGTGATGAAAGTTCAGGCTCCGGCAGTTATTTGTGTGCTGATGCTGGCATATTGACAATATAATTGCTGGAGCTTGTTATTTAATAGTATTTATTTTATAATCAAAGTGTAGACAAGCTGTAGTAACAGTCACTGGACATTAGTCGCTAGTCACTAGAATTAGGGAAGGGCTTCGAAGGCTTAGCGAAATCTAGAGACTAGAGACTAGAGACTAGTGTTACAACTACTAAATAACGCAAAATTATTATTAATGTCATCCTGAACGTAGTGAAGGATCTATGACCCTAAAAGAATGCCTATGTATATTTGTCTGGGGTGTGCTCATAAGCATAAGATTCCTCGCATACTCGGAATGACACGGGTAAGACGATGAAGTTATTTTAGCCTTATTTAATTGTATTAACACTAGAGACTAGTGACTAAGATTTTTAGCGTTTATTATCGATTCATGCAGGAATTATAGTATTTATATAGAATATGTAAATGATTATGCAAGTTTTGTGAACGATTTTCTATTATTTAGCGTAAGAAACTGTATTTGAAATATTATGGAGGTATTGAGATGTTCGGAGGACAAGACATAGGCATCGATTTGGGAACGGCTAGCGTGTTGGTCTACATAAAAGGGAAAGGCATTGTACTGAGGGAACCCTCGGTTGTTGCCATTGACAGGAATTCAAACAAAATATTGGCAGTAGGTGAAGATGCAAGGTTGATGCTAGGCAGGACACCCGGCAATATTGTTGCGATAAGACCGCTTAGAGAGGGAGTTATTTCTGATTATGACGTAACTGAGAAAATGCTTAGGTACTTCATAGATAAGGCAATCGGCAGGAGAAGAATATTCAAGCCCAGGATGGTTGTCTGTGTGCCCAGTGGTGTTACAGAGGTTGAAAAGAGGGCGGTTATTGATGCTGCCAATAATGCAGGTGCCAGGACAACCAGGCTTATTGAAGAGCCTATAGCATCTGCTATCGGAGCAGGTCTGGATATAGCCAAAGCCAGCGGCAATATGGTAATAGACATAGGCGGCGGTACTACAGATATAGCTGTAATTTCACTTGGCGGGATAGTTGTATCTACTTCTATAAAGATTGCAGGGGACAAGTTTGATGAAGCTATAGTAAGGTACATGAGGAAAAAGCATAACATAATGGTTGGTGAAAGAACCGCTGAAGAGCTGAAGATAAATGTCGGCACCGCATTCCCCAGGGACGAACAGATTAAGGTGGAGGTCAGAGGAAGGAACCTGATTTCAGGACTTCCGAAGACAATAGAAGTTAGTTCTGATGAAATGCTTGAAGCACTTTCTGAGCCTGTTTCCGCCATTGCGGATGCAGTACATTCAGTGCTGGAGAGGACGCCGCCGGAGCTTTCTGCAGACATAAGCGACAGAGGAATTGTTATGACAGGTGGAGGTTCACTCTTAAACGGCCTTGACAAGCTGATCAGCAAAAGGACAGGCATACCGGTATATGTTGCCCAGGATGCAATATCCTGCGTGGCCATCGGTACCGGGAAAGCTCTGGAGCATATAGACATGCTGGAAGATGCGGATATAAATGCCAACAGGAAGATAATAACAATGAACTATTAAAAAAGGACAACCGAAAGGTTGCCTTTTTTAATAGTTCGGGTGCGGGGTACGAGGTTCGGGGAAGGTAGGGGCGCATGCCATGGGAAAATTGCCATTGTTATGAGAGCCAATTACCAGCGGTGTCATCCTGAGGGAGGAACGACCGAAGGATCTTAAGATACTTCGCTGACGCTCAGTATGACAGAAAATTTCCTAAGTACCTCAAATCAAAAAATACTGAGTTCGCTAAAGTATCTCCTTTCAGAAGCCGATAAACATTATGTACCGCAAAATATGTTTATTTGTAGGTGAAAGTATGATTAGAGGTCTTTACATATCGGCATCCTCAGCGGTTGCTGAAACAAAGAGAATAGATGTGATCGCAAATAATATGGCAAATGTGAATACTACAGGATATAAGAAGGATGTCATGGTGACTCAGAGTTTTCCTGAGATTCTGATATCTAAGATAAATGGGCGGTTTGACAAGGATTTGTCCCGCAGAGGTACATCAGGAGCAGGAATAGACAGCGAAAACAACGGGGAAGCATATACTGCCAGCACTCCCTCCGGCTTCTTTAACGTAGAGACTAACCAGGGCATAAGCAGAAGCAGCAGTATAGGGTTCAAGGTCAATGAGGAAGGCTTCCTTGTAACACCGCAGGGCAACTACATATTAGGGCAGAATGGACGAATAAATACAGGAGGAGCTGCTGTAACAGTGGATGCCGCAGGACAGGTTCTTGCAGGCGGTACAGCAGTAGACAGACTGAAGGTTTCAAATCCTTTGAATGTATTAGGTCACTTGAGCTATGGAATACGTAGCAGTGAAGTGAAGATAAACTTCGAACAGGGACAGCTGCATCCGACAGATAGCAGTTTTGATTTGGCGCTGAGAGGGAAAGGCTTCTTCTGCATAGAAACTCCTGAGGGTGAAAGATATACAAGGAGCGGTGATTTTACAAAGGATGCGGAAGGCTACCTGGTAACCAAGGAAGGTAATAAGGTTCTTGCCGGGGATGATGGATATATATATATTGGCGGCAGCAATATGACAGTGAATGAAGAAGGGGAAGTATATTCGGATGCGCAGCCGGCAGGCAAGCTTAAGCTGGTAGATTTTGAAGACTATAATGTTCTTCGCAAGGAAGGCAACGGTCTGGTCAGGATTGAAGCGGGAGTTGAAGCTGAGCCTGTAATAACCGCAGGAATGCTACAACAGGGTTTTCTTGAAAGCTCCAATGTGAATTCAGTAAAAGAAATGGTGGAAATGATGACGATGATGCGTACATATGAAGCCAATCAGAAGATGATAAAGATACATGATGAGCTAATCGGAAAAGCTGTAAATGATATTGCAAGGATATAGGGGGAGTTTATTATGATGAGAGCACTTTGGACCGCCAGCACAGGAATGCAGGCTCAACAGCTTAATGTTGACACAATAGCGAATAACATGGCAAACGTAAATTCGATTTCATACAAAAAGGCCAGAATAGAATTTAAGGACCTGCTTTATGAGACAATGGAGAGGGGAATGGTAAAGGATGGACAGGGCAAGCCTGTTAACCTGCAGGTAGGTCATGGAGTTATGGCAGCTGCTTCGGTCAAATTCTTTACTACAGGAAGCCTTGATATAACAAACAACCCTTATGATTTGGCAATTGACGGACAGGGTTTTTTCAATGTGATGGGACCTGAAGGTCAGGAATACTATACAAAGGATGGAAGCTTTAAAATATCAGCAGATGGAGAAAACTTCAATCTGGTAACCTCGGAAGGTTATTATGTCCAGGGTGAAAACGGCAATGTCGAGCTGGGTTCAGAGGTTAAAGAAGTGACTATAGATGCAAGGGGACTTATCACTGTAAAGAGAGATGACGGCACTATAGAAGAATTGGGAAACCTTTCAATAACAACCTTTGTTAATCCCGCAGGACTTGAGAGTATCGGCAAGAACCTGTATATAAGCACAGAAGCCAGCGGAGAGGCACACGATACACAGAACGACGGCACTGGAGGAAGCATACTGCAGGGGTATCTGGAATATTCCAATGTTCAGATAGTAGAGGAAATGGTAAAGCTGATACAAGCTCAGAGAGCATATGAAATAAATTCCAAATCCATACAAACAGCTGATGAGATGCTGTCAATGGCGAATAACTTAAGAAGATAGATGCGAGATTCGAGATACGAGATACGAGATACGAGTTGTAGGGAACGGTTTTAAACCGTTCCGTTACCACAAACCAATTATCGAGGTGATATCATGATTAATCCAATTGGTAATGGAAATAATACTATTGATTATAATAGTGCAAATAGCAAAGCTCAGGAAGCCAAGCAGGGAGAATTCGAAAGGGCTTTGGAAAAGGCTATTGAGGAAAAGGACGAAAAAAAGTTGAGGAAGGCTTGCGGCGATCTGGAAGCGGTATTTACCAACATGATGTTCAAGCAAATGCGGAATACAGTACAGAAGAGTGACTTATTCAATGGTGGCTATGCAGAAGAAATGTATGAGGATATGTTGTTCGAAAAGTATGTAGAAGAGATCTCAAAGAACAAGGGTATGGGACTGGGAGATATGCTTTATCGGCAGCTTTCAAAGGGCATGAAGAAAGAAGGCGGAGATAATAATGCTGAGTAATATTGATATACAGGGAATTATACCCCACAGGTACCCATTCCTGCTGGTGGATAAAATAACTGAGATAGAATATGGTAAAAAAGCTGTAGGAGTCAAAAATGTTACGGTCAATGAGCCCTTCTTCCAGGGACACTTTCCGGGGAATCCCATAATGCCGGGAGTGCTTATAGTAGAAGCCATGGCGCAGGTAGGGGCTGTTGCCATACTGGGGATGGAGGAGAACAAGGGCAAGCTGGCAGTGTTTACAGGAATTGACGGCCTGAGATTCAGGAGACAGGTTGTACCCGGGGATACACTGAGGATGGAAGTAGAGATGCTTAATTTTAAAAGAGGCATAGGCAAGGCAAAGGCAGAAGCTTATGTGGAAGATAGACTCGCAGCCTCAGGAGAGCTGATGTTTGCGATAGTAAATAAATAAAAAAGTGGAAATTTAATTCCACTTTTTTATTTATAGGTACGAAACAAAACTTCGAAGCTCTTCTAAAACCTCGAATCTCGAATCTCGAATCTCGTATCTCGTATCTACTGCCGAAAGGCAGTATATATCCCCTTTGCAATGGTTTCAGACATTTTCATTACCAGTCCCAGCCTTACATTATTAATTCTAAGATAGTTTTCATATTCATAATCATCAGAGCCTACTGCTTCATCCACTACTCCAACAATTGAATAGTCGCCTACATGGGTTAGCCTCTTTCCGACACCTCTTCCAGGCTGAATGCTGCCTTCCTTTACCTGTATATAACCCACACTTTGGCTTGTTCCGAGACATGCGTCTATAGCGATGATCCTATGATCTCTATAGGATGTTTTGATATGGGATATTGTTCTCCTGAGGTTGACTGCATGGACAGGATTTTCAAGAGTGCCCAGGACAGGGACCGGCAAGCTCAGCTTACTGAGCAAGGTGCCGGTAAGAGGTCCCAGGCAGTCACCGATGAATCTGTCGGTGCCTATACAAAGTATAACGCATTTATCGCAGCTGTATTGCTTTAAAAATTCAGAAATCTTGAGATGCGCCCGGTCATCTGCATAGTAAGCGCATATGTCCTCCAGAGTGTTATATCCTTCAATCAAAAAATGACCTCCCAACGATTATTTGAGAGCTAAGGTATTTCCGCCGGGTCTGATTACGCGTTGCGAGCTGCGCGTTACGGGTGGCCCAAGAAAGCTCTTAGCAGCCTTACTCCAGCTTCGAGGCTGGAGACTGGAAACAGGAGACTAATATAAATATATAGGAGATCAAGCGTAAATATTCTATATAAAACCTCCAAGCAAACAATCAAATCGCTGGATAATTATACATATGATGGTCCTGCCGGACAAAAAAATGAAGTTGCTGTGGAGTCTTCCTTTATTTGCATGGCATGGAAGACTCCAACGAAAGCAAAATAAGCTATTGACGCAACTCCTGACAACAAAGGGGAATTTGGATCTTACCTCTTGATTTTTTGAATTAGAGGCATTATAATTATGAATAATTAGTATCATGATTAAGCATATTAAAACATGAGTGATGTAATCTTTGTTTTTAGTGGTTTTCAGCCTAATTTGATAATTGATTGATACTCTTATTTTATATATAATAGAGAAGTCGCGTCGGGGTGTAGCGCAGATGGTAGCGCACGTGGTTTGGGACCATGGGGCCGCAGGTTCAAGTCCTGTCACCCCGACCATCAACTAATTAAACATGGCCCATTGGTCAAGCGGTTAAGACACCGCCCTTTCACGGCGGTAACAGGAGTTCGAGTCTCCTATGGGTCACCATTACACGGGGGCATAGCTCAGCTGGGAGAGCATCTGCCTTACAAGCAGAGGGTCATAGGTTCGAGCCCTATTGTCCCCACCAACTTTTTACGTAGCGCAGCGGAGTAAAAAGACCAACATTCCATAATTTGATACGGAGCGACGCGGAGTAAACTTGGAGGCTACGTAGCGCAGCGGAGTAAAAAGACCAACATTCCATAGTGTAATGCGTAGCACATGCGGAGTAAAATTCAAATGAATATTAGCTGGTGTAGCTCAATTGGTAGAGCAGCTGACTTGTAATCAGCAGGTCGCGGGTTCGAGTCCCATCACCAGCTCCATCATGGGGAAATTCCCGAGCGGCCAAAGGGGGCAGACTGTAAATCTGTTGTCTCAGACTTCGGTGGTTCGAATCCACCTTTCCCCACCATTTTGTAATCAAAAAGTCCGAAAGGACTTTTTTTATTTTGCGCAAGCGCAAAATAGTCACTAGTCACTGGTCACTAGTCGCTAGATTCGGGCTGAGCTTCGAAGCATTTGCTTTTGCTCTAGAGACTAGCGACTCGTGACTAGCGACTGTTTTTATGGGGTATAATATATTTTGGCTGAAATAAGAACAAAAAATATGAGGAATTATTTCGACGAAAATGTACATATTGACATAAGGATTTTGCTATGATAGTATAGTGCTGTCAATTAAATAGCAAAAAGCTCATCAAGAGAGGTGGAGGGAAGGGCCCTATGAAACCCGGCAACCGGCAAATGTACGGTGCCAATTCCTGCAGGATTGTCATATTCAGTCCTGAAAGATGGGGGAGTAATAAGATTTATGCGGCTCCTTCGTCAGAAGGAGCTTTTAAGCTTTTTGCAGCTAAGAAGAAAGAAGGAGGTTTATTATGATCAGAAAATTATTTACATCCGAGTCTGTTACCGAAGGACACCCGGATAAAATCTGCGATCAGATATCTGATGCCGTTCTGGATGCCATACTCGAACAGGATCCCATGGGGAGAGTAGCATGTGAAGTATCTGTCACAACGGGGCTGGTATTGGTAATGGGGGAGATATCAACCAACTGTTATGTAGATATTCCGAAGATAGTTAGAAAAACCATTGAAGATATAGGTTATACAAGAGCCAAATACGGCTTTGACGCCGACACCTGTGGTGTTATTACTGCCATAGATGAGCAGTCGGCTGATATTGCCCTTGGTGTTGACAAGGCGCTGGAAGCCAAAAAAGGTGAAATGACGGAGCAGGATATAGCTGCTACAGGTGCAGGAGACCAGGGCATGATGTTCGGCTATGCCTGCGATGAAACTCCGGAGCTGATGCCGATGCCCATCTCTTTGGCGCACAAGCTGGCTATAAGGCTTTCCCAGGTAAGAAAGGAAGGCATCCTGGACTACCTGCGGCCTGATGGCAAAACTCAGGTTACAGTGGAATATGACGACGGAAAGCCTGTAAGAATAGATACAATTGTTGTATCCTCGCAGCATAGTCCCGAAGTTGATCATGACACCATCGAGAGAGACGTGCTTGAAAATGTAGTAAAACCTGTTATTCCGGAAGGTATGATAGATAAAGATACCAGGTTCTATATAAATCCGACAGGAAGGTTTGTAATTGGAGGACCTCACGGTGATTCAGGCCTTACCGGAAGAAAAATTATAGTTGATACCTACGGAGGATATGCAAGACACGGAGGAGGAGCCTTCTCAGGAAAGGATCCGACCAAAGTGGACAGATCAGCTTCCTATGCAGCAAGGTATGTAGCAAAAAATATAGTTGCAGCAGGTCTTGCATCCAAGTGCGAAGTACAGGTGGCTTATGCGATAGGCGTGGCAAAGCCGGTGTCCGTATTGGTGGAGACCTTTGGTACAGGAAAGCTCTCTGATGATGAGATTTCAAAGATAATAATGCAGGTATTTGATTTGAGGCCGGCAGCAATTATAAAGAACCTGGACCTCAGAAGACCTATATACAGACAAGTAGCAGCTTACGGACATATGGGAAGGACCGATATCGATGTTCCGTGGGAAAAAACCGACAAAGCAGAAGAAATAAAGAGGCTGGCAGGGATATAAAACAAAATGGTGCACTGTAATGGTGCACTTTTGTTTTTACCGGCAATGGGCAATGGGCTATAGGCAATAGGTTAGGGAATTTCTTTGCAGCCTAAATTTTGTCATTCTGAGCTTGCGAAGAATCTTTACCTGTGAGTCCGGCCTTGACAATCCCATTGCCCATTGCCTATCGCCAATTGCCTCATTATGCTATAATTATATGGAAACATAACGATAAGTTTTGACTGAGGTGTAAACAATGGATGAAGTACAGGGAACGATATATGAGGTTGTGTTCAGAAATGAACAGAACGGATATACAGTACTTGAGCTGGAGCAGGATAAAGAGCTGCTCACACTGGTAGGGTATTTTTCTTTTTTGAACATTGGAGAGACCATCAAGGCATACGGAAAATGGGTGCAGCACCCCGATTACGGCAATCAATTCAAGGTGGAGACTTATACCTCGGTTACCCCGGCAACTGTTAACGGGATAGAAAAGTATCTGGCTTCAGGTCTGATACCGGGAATTGGCCCCCACATAGCCAAGAAGCTGGTAGAGAAATTCGGGCTGGATACCCTTGACATTATACAATACAGTCCCGACCGCCTTATGGAAGTGGAGGGAATAGGACGAAAAAAGGCAGAGAAAATATTTGAGGCTTTCCAGGAGCAGAAGGAACTGAAGGATATCATGATGTTCCTGGAACAGTATGGCATAGGAGCTGCTTATGCAGTAAGGATATACAAGACCTATGGAGCTAATACGATAAATGAAATAAAGGAAAACCCATATAAGCTGGCAGATGATATATTTGGCATAGGCTTCAAAATGGCAGATAGAGTGGCACTTTCCATGGGCATCTCAAAATCCTCAGAATACCGCACTGCATCAGGTACGAGATATGTGCTTAACCAATACCACGGAAACGGACATACCTTTGTACCCCAGGAAGAGCTTGTAAGATCGGCGGCAGCACTGCTTGAAGTGGATGAAACCAGTGTTGAAGACACAATAATAAAGCTTTTCATAGATAAAAAACTGGTTGTAGAAAATATTGGAGATATAAGGGGAGTCTACTCAGTTCCTTTCTTCAAGGCGGAATCCGGGACGGCAAGAAGACTTATGCAGCTGTTGTACTTCAAAATTTCTCCCATGGATGTAGATATAGACAACGAGGTATCAGCGGTGGAAAGGTCAGAAGGAATAGAACTGGCAGAAAAGCAGAGACTCGCAGTAAGGGAAGCTCTGACCAATGGGATACTTGTTATAACGGGAGGCCCGGGTACAGGTAAAACCACAACTATCAAGACGATAATAAACCTTTTTGAAAAGCAGGGACTTGAAGTACTATTGGCCGCTCCTACCGGAAGAGCTGCAAAAAGAATGCAGGAGGCAACAGGAAAAGATGCAAAGACTATCCACAGGCTGCTGGAATTCGGATATGGAGACAGTGATGAAGAAATGTTCTTTCAGAAAAATGAAGAATCACCGCTGGAATGTGATGTTATAATAGTTGATGAGGTATCAATGATTGACATATTACTGATGAACAACCTTCTGAGAGCGATAGCGGAGGGTACCAGGGTAATCCTGGTGGGTGATGTTGATCAGCTTCCTTCTGTTGGTCCGGGGAATGTTCTGAGGGATATAATAGAAAGCGGGGTACTCCCTGTAGTCAGGCTGGATGAGATATTCAGACAGGCTGAGAGCAGTATGATTGTTGTCAATGCCCATAGGATCAACCGGGGTGAACCTCCGGTAATAAGCGCCAAGAACAGTGATTTTTTTCTTATAAAACAAGATAGTCAGGAGAATATAGTTTCCACCATAATTGAGCTTTGCACCGAAAGACTACCCAAATACACCGGGTTGGATTTCTACGAGGGAATTCAGGTGCTGTCACCTATGAAAAAGGGCTTGTGCGGGGTGCTGAATCTTAACCAGGAGCTTCAGAAGGCATTGAATCCCCAGAAGCACAACAAGTCTGAAAAACCTTACAAGGAAGCTGTCTTCAGGGTTGGAGACAAAGTAATGCAGATAAAGAACAATTACAAAATGAAATGGCAAAGCGTAAATAATTTCGAAAAGGAAGGAGAAGGAGTGTTCAATGGAGATCTGGGTACTATAATGGATATAGATAATGAAGAACAGTACCTGGAAGTGATATTTGACAGGGAGAGAATAGTTAAATATGATTTTACAATGCTGGATGAGCTGGAGCATGCATATGCCCTTACAGTACATAAAAGCCAGGGCTCGGAGTTCCCGGTCCTTGTCATGCCGCTGACCTTTGGCCCTCCGATGCTTATGACAAGAAATCTTCTCTATACCGGACTGACTAGGGCGAAAAGCATGGTAGTACTGGTAGGAAAAGAACGTTTCCTTCAGCAGATGATTAATAACAACCATATAAGTACACGCCATTCAGGACTGCGGGGAAGACTTGACAAGCTGAATACTATTTAGGAGGCAGGCAGGGATATGATTAAATGGATTCTGGACCGGCTATACCCTGCAAAGGCAAAGTGCAATATATGCGGCAGGGATGGAGCGGGAGCAGCCTGCGATATATGTATGGCTTCCCTGGATTATCTTCAGGGAATTACCTGCCTTCACTGCGGCAAGCAGCTTAATGAGCAATACAGGGACAGCATTTGCCCCGACTGCAAAGCAGGTGTTTTTTACTATAATAGGGCTTATTCCTGCTTTGCGTACAGTGGTATGGGAAAGGAACTGATATACAAGCTCAAATATGAAGGAAAGTCACAGCTGGCAAAGGTAATTGCAAGCCTGATGGAAGAAAGGTTAAGGGACGAAGGATTGAAAATAGATGCAATCATACCTGTGCCGATGCATAAGAAAAAGCTTGAAACAAGAGGCTTCAACCAGTCATACATAATTGCACGGGAATTGGGGGAAAGACTCAGGAAGCCGGTTATAGACTGTCTGGAAAGGACAAAGGATACTAAGAAGCAGTATAATCTCGACAGAACTCAGCGGTATTTGAATATAGTTGATGCATTTTCTGTCGGATTAATGTATAATATTGATAAATATAAGAGTATTTTACTGGTTGATGATATTTACACCACAGGAAGCACTGTGAATGAATGCAGCAAAGTGCTGAAGCATTCCGGAGCAGGTACAATATACGTGATTACTGCCGCTACCGGCAGTAACACCTAATTTAGTCGCTAGTCACTAGTCGCTAGTCACTAGGTTTAGGCAGGCCTTCGAAGCCTTGGCTTAACTCTAGAGACTAGAGACTAGCGACTGATAGAAGGAGGTCTATGTATGGCGGAGATTAGAAACTGTCCCAGGTGTGGAAAAATATTCACTTATATAGGAAGACCCATTTGTCACAAGTGCATGGAGACAGAAGAGAATGAGTTCAAGACAGTTAAGGAATACATATATGACAATCCCGGGGCTACTATTTCAGAGGTGTCACAGGAGACAGAGGTCTCTGTTGAGAAGATTATGAGATTCCTTAGAGAAGAAAGGCTTGAAATCAAGTCCGAAAACAGTAACCTTATTCTGGAATGTGAGAGATGCGGGAGAGCAATCAATTCCGGCAGGTTCTGTGAGAACTGCAAGGGAGAGATGAACAAGGACTTCAGGAAAGAGTTCGGTCTGGACAGGAAGGAACCTGAGCCAAAGCAGCAGTCTAAAGCAGAAAGAGAAAAAATGTATACAGCCACAAGAAGAAGAGATTAGTAAAGCAGCATAATGCTGCTTTATTTTTTTAAAATACATGAAAAAGTGCTAAACTAATATATAAGTAATACCGATAAAATAGTTGAAAGAAGAAATGCAAACGGGGTGTTAACATGGGATTCAATATTAACAAAATTGGCGGCGTGAGCGGAGTCTACAACAATCAGAAGGTGGAACCCAAGAAGGATGTTTCGGGAGCAGCTCATGTCAAGGGAAAAAAGGATGAGGTACAGATATCCAAGGAAGCTATGGACTTCCAATTGGTTATGAAAGCAGCAAAGGCTGCCAGGGACATACCCGACGTAAGGGAGGAAGTTATCGCTCCCATCAAGGAAAAGCTTGATAACGATACTTATGAAGTAGACAGCAATGGTATAGCTGATAAGCTTTTAGCCCGCAAGTTTAATATAAAAATCTGAAAATAACCACAGCTTAAGGCCATAACCTGGCTGTGGTTATTTTTTTTAAAAGGGTGTGTTGTCTATGGTAAATATTGATAAGGAAATAAATTCGATAATAGAGATATTAAGAAAAGAGCATGGCTATTACAAGGATATGCTTGAGCTGTCAAAATCCAAGAAGAAGATAATCGTTGAAGGCAAAGTCGCAGAACTGGATAAAATAGTCAAACTGGAGCAGAATATGATTTTCAATATAGGACAGCTGGAAAGGAAAAGAGAGGAAGAAATATCAAATATATCCAGGTCGTTGGATTTAAGCGGCACTCAGATTACTATTTCCGAGCTGATGGAGGAGCTTAAGCCTGAGCAGAAAAGGAGTCTGGAGGATATACAGGGCAAGCTGCAGGAGGCTTTCACCGAGCTGAAAGCGATAAATGACGTTAACGGACTGCTTATTGAGCAGTCTCTTGAATATATAGATTACTCCATAAACCTCGTTGCGGGAACCGGTATGGAGACAGGTTCATTATACGAGGACATAAGCAAGGGCAAGAATAAACAAAGCAAGAAGAACATTTTTGATACAAAGGTATAGATAGTGTAGAAACTTTTATATTTCACATAAAAAGTCTTGTGCTTATATATAACGTGAATGTCATCCTGAACGTAGTGAAGGATCTATGACCCTCGAGGAATGCTTATAAGTATTTGCACGGGTCATAATCTTAAGCATAAGATTCTTCGCAGGCTCAGAATGACACAGACAAGGCATTGGAGCCATATTAGCTTTACTTAATAGTATCAGCACTAGGATAGGTTAGGGGTGAATACACATGTCATCATCATTTAGGGGATTAGGAATCGGTATTTCCGCAATTTTTGCAAGCCAGAGGGCATTGGATGTCACTGGTCATAATATAAGTAATGTCAATACTCCCGGATATACCAGGCAGATGATATCCAATTCATCGTCCTTTTATCAGAAATTGGGGCAATCCGGAAATGGTAAAATAATGCAGATGGGCTATGGTGTTGATGTACAGGAGATAAGGCAGTACAGGGATGAATTTCTTGATAAAAAATACAAAAAGGAAAGTACTGAGCTGGGCTACTGGGAGTCAAGATTTTCAAGCATTGAAGAGCTTGAGACCATATTCAACGACAACTCGGAAGAGGGCTTGCAGACAGTTATGAACAACTTCTGGAACTCGTGGGAGCAGCTTTCAAAGCCTACGGGAGGCCTGGTTGCCAGATCCATGGTGAAAGAAAATGCTATTGCCTTTGTAGAGACTGTAAAGAACATGGACAATTTGATGCTCAATTTCAGAAGAAGCAAGGATAAGGAAATTATTGAAAATATCGATAGAGTGAATGAGATAGCAAAAAAGGTTGCAGCACTGAACCTGGAGATACAGAAGATAGAATCCCACGGGGTCACGGCAAATGATCTTAGGGATGAGAGGAATTACCTGGTGGATGAGCTTTCCAGAAAGGCTAAGATACAAGTCATAGAAGGCAGTACATATAAAATTGCCATGGAAGGGCGCATGCTGGTTGATGGCAGCAGGTATGAGCAGATCGGAGCAATACCGGACAAAGACAACAGTGGATTTGTCCGGCTTGTTTGGAAAGGAACCAATGAAGGTGTTGATTTTAGCGGAGGAAGCATTAAAGCACTGATAGAATCAAGGGATATTGTGGTAAAAGGCTTCAGAGAAAAGCTGAATCAGTTTGTCAGGGGCATAGCGGCACAAGTAAACGAACTGCATGAGGTCGGATTCGGTGTGGCAGATAATATACAAAGGAAGTTCTTTATTAACAAACTGGACCCCTTAGAAGACGATATCGATTTATCCAACATTGAGTTTAATCCTGCCTTGAATGACTTTGACAATATCGCCGCTGCAGAAGAGGCAGGTAATTATGAAGATAATAGAGTTGCTCTGAAAATAGCAGCCTTAAGGTTCGAAGATTTTTTTTCAAATGACGCTTATGAGACAGTTGAAGATAATAGAAAACATAATTTTGATGAATTTTATAGAAATCTGATATCCGAGTTGGGAAATAAAGGGCAGGAGGCAGCTACTGCTGCTGATGCACAGAGGACGCTGGTAGATCAGATTGATTACCGCAGGCAGTCTGTAAGTGCAGTTTCGATGGACGAAGAGATGAGCAATCTCATAAGATATGAGCACTCATATAATGCAGCAGCCAGAGTAGTAAATGCAATGGATGAAATGCTTGAAGTGATAGTTAATAAAATAGGTTTGGTCGGAAGGTAGTGATTAAAGTATGAGAACCACATTTGGAACTTTTAATATTGCAACGTCAGGGCTTTTTGCCAGCCAAAGGTCTCTTGATATTACCAGCCACAATATATCCAATGCCAATACTGAAGGATACTCGAGACAGATATCGCTGCAAAGGGCAACCATGCCTACATACGGGGACCCGACAGGGATAGTCGGTACCGGAGTGGAGACATATGATGTAGTAAGAATGAGGAGCAGCTATCTGGATTATAAATATTGGGGGCAGAACAAGATTTATCAGGAATGGAATGTAAAGCAGCAGCATCTTGAGGAGATGGAAGGCATATTCAATGAACCCTCAGAAACAGGGATAAGAAAAGTAATGGATGAGTTTTTTACAGCTCTTGAGGAGCTTTCCAAAAAGTCGGGAGACAGTACCTGCAGAGTGGCTGTAATTGAAAAGGCAGGCACTTTTGCCGCAACAATAAACAGAAACGGGCATGAATTGATAAATTCTATCAGAGATGCCAACTTTGCCGTAAAGAACAAGGTCAGTGAAGTGAACTCGCTTGCAGAGCAGATTGCCAATCTGAACAAGCATATATTCAGCTTTGAGCTGGGAGGAAACAAGGCAAATGATCTGAGGGACCAGAGAAATTTACTTCTGGACAAACTGTCCAATATAGTTAATATTACTGTACAAGAAATGCCGGGGCCAAATGGAAACAATTATATGGATGTAAAAATCGGAGGAATAACACTTATCAACCATATTAACTACAATAAGATGACAACCAAGGATGAAACTGTGGAAGGCATTACAGAGCTTGGTGGAGGCAAGATAAGCAAGGTAGTATGGGATGGGGTGGAGGATCAGGAAGTAACAATTGAGGGCGGAGAGCTTAGAGGATTATTGGATATAAGGGATGGAGACGGCGAGGAATTCAGCTATAGAGGACTGCCCTACTATCTTAACAAGATAAATGAATTTGCCAGATGCTTTACAGAGAGTTTTAACATTCAGCATGTATTAGGGGTGGACTCCCAGGGGGCTGGGGGAGTTAACTTTTTCTTTGAACCGGGTTCACCGGTTGTAATAAACAGTATCAATTTCAAGGTAGACCCTGCTATAACAGCGAATCCCAGCCTTGTAGCGGCGGCATCCGTCGATGACGGGGAAAGCAATAACGGAAATGTTCTGGAATTGATTGATTTGCGCAAGGCTACAACTATGTTTGATAGTGTTACGGGTACTCCTGATGATTTTATCAAGTCTCTTCTTTCGGCACTTTCTGTAGACAGCAGTCAGGCCAAAAGAATGGCAACCAACTCAGAGGCCCTGGTATATCAGACGGTGAATAGAAGACTTTCGGAGTCAGGAGTTTCTCTGGATGAAGAAATGACTAATATGGTAAAATTTCAGCAGGCATATAATGCATCGGCCAGAATGATTACAACATTGGATAAAATACTTGATACAACAGTCAACCGGCTGGGTTTAGTGGGAAGATAGAGAGGTGAAAGCATGCGAGTTACGAATAGTATGATGGTTAATAACATGATGAGAAATATGACCAAAAACTTGAATAGGATGGAAAAAACCCAACAATACCTGGCAACAGGTAAAAAGTTTGTCAACCCTTCCGATGACCCTATAGGAGTATCGCGAAGCCTGCGGTTGAATACGGAAATATCCAATATGGATCAATACAAAAGAAACATTGAAGATGGTCTGTCCTGGCTTGAAACTACCGAAACAGCCGTAGGTAATGTCGGTGAAGTATTAAAAAGAGCCAAGGAACTGGTAATCCAGGGCACCAATGAAACGTACTCCGGTGAGCAGCGGAAGGCCATAGCAAAAGAAATCAGACAGTTGAAAGAACAGCTGATATCTATTGGGAATATGAATTATGCAGGCAGCTATATTTTCTCGGGCTTCAAGACCGACAAACCTCTGCTTGATTCCAATGGTGATTATGATCTGGGTGGAGGCACTTTAGGTATAAATGAAAATATCAATTTCAATGTGGGTTATGGAGATGCAATAGGCATAAACTTTGTAGGGCAGAAAATATTTGGCGTAGGGGACTACACTGCTGCCTTGAATAACAATTCGGATGCAGCTAGTACAGACCCGGCACAGTTGATAGGGGTATTCGACCAGTTGATTGCAGATCTGGAAGTTGACCCTGACGGAGACACAACAGGAATAAATGCTGCCTTGGATAGGATTGAAGTATTCTTGGACAACACTAATACCGTAAGGGCGGAAATCGGTGTAAAAACAAACAGGCTGGAACTGACCCTGCAGAGGATAGAGGATGATATTGTAAACTTAAAGACTCTATTATCAAATAATGAGGATGCAGACATATCTGAGGTCATTATGAATCTCAAAATGGAGGAAAATGTTTACAGGGCTTCTCTTGCCGGCGGAGCAAGGATTATAATGCCGTCACTGATAGACTTTATATCATAGGATGATGAAATATGATTCAGATAAGTACCAGACAAGCTCTCATAGGAATTGAGTCAACTGCGGCGAAAATAAATATTTCACAGCCTCATGCCGATATGCAGATAGAATCAAAACAGGCTGTATTGGATATTCATACTGAGCACGTAAGGGTGCAGATCGACCAAAGGCAGTGCTTCAATGAAGTAGGCCTTATGAGCAACTCTGCACTTCTTGACAATGCTGCACAGCAGGGAGAACAAGCTGTAATGGAGGCAATTTCAAAAGCCGCTTCCGAGGGTGACAGCCTTGCTGCCATTGAAAACGGCGGAGGAGCAATTGCCAGCATAGCATACAGCAATTCCTTTCATGAAGTGGATTATAATATAGTTTCAATGCCGAGAAGCAGACCTTCTATAGAGATTTTGGGCGGAACTATAGATATAAAGATAGATGATGGTTATGTCAACCTGCAAATAACAGCGAGCAAGCCTGAAATAGATTATCAGCCGGGTAGAGTGAGCTTTTACTTAAGGCAGCATCCTGAGGTAAATATTACTTATACAGACAGCAACATTGACATAAAAGTATGAAAAATGCAATTTGCGGGAATAACAGAATAGGGGGGTAGAAAATGCTTGTAAAAACCAAGTTTTTTAATGAAGTTGAAGTTGATGGCGATGAAATAGTGACATTTGTTGAGGGAATTCCGGGCTTTAAGGATCTAAAGAGATATGCGCTTATAAAGCAGGAAGATGTGCTGGATTTCAGCTATCTGCAATCTGTAGAAGATGTGGGAGTGTGCTTTATATTGGTTCCACCTGCGATATTGGTAGGGAACTATGATATTGAAATAAGCGATGATACGGTAAAAAAGCTGGACATAGAGAAACCGGAAGATGTGGAGCTTTATGTAATACTCACAATACCTGAGGACATAAGGGCAATGACTGCAAATCTTAAGGCGCCGATACTGATTAACAGGAAGAATAATAAAGCTGTTCAGGAGATACTTCAAGATGATGCATATAGTATCACGCACAGGGTGATTAAGGAGGGTGATGCCTCTTGCTAGTACTGACAAGAAAAAGCAATGAATCAATATTGATTGGCGATGATATAGAGATAGTTATTGTAGAGGTTAGCGAAGATAAGGTCAAGATCGGCATCAATGCTCCGAGAAGCACAAAAATATTTAGGAAAGAGCTGTTAAAACAGGTCGAAG
Organism: Clostridia bacterium BRH_c25; assembly: GCA_001515955.1. The sequence continues at coordinate 18,521 of LOES01000083.1, forward strand.
ACGAAAATATAAAATCCACAGCTCCGGGGAATATAAATATCAGCGAGCTGAAGGATATTATAAAAAAGTGATGATAAGGCATTCTTTGCATATCAATATGTAAAAGAATGTCTTTTTGTATGAAAATTTTATATTTAGATATAAAGTTTTGAATTATACTGTCGATATTATAGATGAAGGCAAAAGATTAACCATTAGTCCATAGGGCCCATGGACTTGTAGAATCTTTGCAAATCAAGACCGGAAAGGAATCCGGCTTAAAAAATTCAAGGAGGGAAAATTATGAGAATCAATAACAACATAATGGCAATGAATGCCCAGAGAAACCTGACTATGAACACTGTTGGACAGGGAAAGGCACTTGAAAAACTAAGCTCAGGTCTCAGAATCAACAGAGCAGCCGACGACGCAGCAGGTCTTTCAATATCAGAAAAAATGAGAGGCCAGATAAGAGGCTTGCAGCAAGCACAGAGAAACGCCCAGGACGGTATATCGTTGATACAGACAGCAGAAGGTGCAATGAATGAAATAAGTGACATGCTCGTTAGAATGAAAGAGCTGAATGTTCAGAAGCTGAACGGTACTTATTCATCAGGTGATACTGCAAACATTGACGAAGAGTTGACAAAGCTTTCTGAATCGATTACAAACATTAAGACAGATACAAAATTCAACGGTACAACATTACTTGGCGGTGGCACAGTGGATTTGATGCTTAAGGATACCGGCGCTGTTACTTCTTACACTCTGGCAGACGTAGGTACAGTTCCTACTTCAGCTTCAGCCCTGGCAGACATAGAAACTGCAATCAATACAGTAAGTACTGAAAGAGCAAAGCTCGGTGCTATCCAGAATCAGCTGGAGCATACCGTAAACAACGTTGGTACAACAGTAGAGAACCTTCAGGCATCTGAGTCACGTGTCAGAGACACTGATATGGCACAGGAAATGATGGCCTTCACTAAGTTCAACATACTGAACCAGGCATCAACAGCGATGCTTGCTCAGGCTAACCAGGCTCCTCAGGGTGCATTACAGTTACTGAGATAGTTATTGAGATAAAAACTCCGGATATCCTCCGGAGTTTTTATTTTCAGTAATTCCCAATTCATTTATTCTAAAGGTATATGTGATAATATCCGATAGAATTATTAGTACTACTCCGTTAATTTTGTAAAAACTATGTTTTTATGTCACTCTGACGCAGGAAGAGTCTCAGACCCAAAAGGCAAGACCCGGGCAAATGCATGTATTCCTATAGGGTCTGAGATCCTTCTCTACGCTCAGGATGACAATCGGTGGAGATATAACAAAGTAGTATTAGGTTAATAATTAATTGGAGGTATTTTATATGCAGGTAAGATTTTTGGATAAAACTTATAACTATGGTAATGATGCTGCTTCAGTGGACGAATTATTCGCAGAAATAAATAATATGCTTGCAGATACCGAATATGTTCTTGCAGGTATGGTTATTGATAATACAGAGGTATATGAAAGCTATCAGGAATATATTATTGAGAGGATAAGTAATATAAAAGCAATCGAAGTTTTTGTTGATACTGTAGAAAACATGATTAATAATATACTCGGATCAATGAGTGAATATCTGGATAGGGCTATTCCGGAGCTTGAACCACTAACAAGTGATTTTTATACCGGAGAGGAAGAGAACAGCAGCATAGAAAAATTGGGACAGCTTGCCGAGGGAATACATTGGATGCTGAACATGATAAGCACTATAGATCAAAATAAAGATTTGCATAATGGGTTAAAAACCAATGGAGCCTGGTATGAATGTGTTTCAAATGCAGCCAGGCTGAATGAGGAATTTGAAAATCTTAAAGATGCAATAAGAAATACCGACATGATTCTGATTGCCGATATAATCAAGTATGAGGTATCTGATGTTTTTTCCGGAATAAATCAATGCATTAAATTGATAAATGGTCATGGAGAAGGGGAAAATGCTAATTTACAATAATGAAATTCTGAGAGAAAAATTCATAGATCTATGGGAAGGCTTGAATAATACAGCACTAAATAAGGAAGCCAATAATCTGAAAGCTGAAAACACGAGAAACAACATGATTACGCTGTATAAGAATAATAACGGGCAGAAGCTGTATTTGCACAGCAAGTATGATCCTGTTAATGAAGCTGAAATATTTATAAGCCAGTACAAGGATATAGATAAATATGAGCATATAATATTCTATGGAATAGGCCTAGCATATCATATTGAAGCTTTTCAAAACAAGTTTCCCCATAAGCCATATTCAATTTATGAGCCTTTTATTGAGATATTAAGCTTATATCTGTCAAACAAAGCTTTGGAAAGTCTGAATCTGGACTATCTTAAAAATTTAATTGTCGGAGATATTCTTGATAATCCCTATAAGTGTGTAGAGGAATTGCTTGAAGGCATTGAAGGGGAAGTGCTGCTTATTATGCTGCCCAGCTATGAAAGAGCCTTTAGCGAGGAATATAAAAGCTTCTATCAAAAGTTTGGAAGCATCATAGAGGATAAAAGGACTCTGAAAAGGACCAACAGATTGTTTGAAAAGCTCTGGGTTACGAACATAATGAAAAACTTCGGAGAGATTATTGACAGTCCTAATATACTGCATTTAGAGAACAATGTATTCAAAGGCAAGCCTGCAATTTTGGTTTCAGCAGGCCCTTCTTTGGAGTATGAGCTTGAGAACCTCAGATATATAAAAGAAAAAGGTCTCGCATATATTTTTTCAGTAGGTTCGGCAATAAACACACTGGTAGAATATGATATTTATCCTGATGCGGCATTGACCTACGACCCGCAAAACCATAATCCCATAGTATTCAAAAAAATGCTGGAGAAAGGTATAAAGACTATACCCATGGTATTTGGTACTATTTCAGGATATGGCACTGCACAATCATACACAGGTCCAAAGCTGCATTTTATCAACAGCAAGGATACTATTGCACCTTACTTTTTTAAGCTGGAAGACGGTGAAGAAGCAGATACTGTTTTTGATGCCGGCTCAATTGCGGTGGCAGGCTTGCAGCTATTGCACAAGCTTGGAGCGGATCCAATAATACTGGTGGGTCAGAACCTGGCATATAAGGACAAGAGAATGTACTCCGCAGGAATAGATTATGGTCTGGGCTCATCCGAGCTGGATAACAAATATCTGGAGAGCAGCTTCATGGTAAAGGATGTGGAAGGCAAGGCAGTATACACAAGCGGAATACTAAACCACTACAGGCAGGAGATAGAAAAATATATAGGATATTATGAAATCCGGAATATCATCAATACCACTAAAGGTGGTGCGGCAATATCAGGTACAATATATTCGCCCTTGGAGGATGTAATGAAAAATGCTCTTTGCAGCAGTGTTGTGACAAAAAATTGGTATGAGGGTGAAGAGAATAGTTATGACATTGACTATATTATAAGTAAATATAATATAATGAATCAGGAGTGCCATAAGCTGATTGAGATATTTGGCCGGTTGAAAGAGTTGATTTCAGCAATAGGCAGTTCTAGTAATGAAGCCATAATATATGAGTTATTCTTTATTAAATTCCATGAAGCATTCATGAATATGCTTAAGAACGAGTACTTTAAAGCTTTTGTATACCCAATGAACTATTATCAATGCGGCTTGCTGAACGACAAGATTAAAAGCACCGGCTCCGGTAATGGAACAATACAAAAAATCAAGACTCTGTGCAGAGAATTCGGAAATTTTATAGACGGATGCACCGGTGATATAGATACAACATTGCCATTGCTTGCAGAAATAAATGATGCGATAAATGAAAACAGAATTAATGTATTAACTTTCACTGTGAATTTTTCTGACTAGTGTGGCTACTAAAAAGTAACGCGAATGTCATCCTGAACAAAGTGAAGGATCTAAGACCCTCAAGGAATACTTCTGAGTATTTGCACGGGACATACTCTCAAGTATAAGATTCGACCCAGGCTCAGAATGACACAGGCAAGGCATTGGAGCCATTTTAGCACTATTTAATAGTATAACACTAGTAAGTAATGATATGGCTAAGAGTCATTATGAAGGCAGCATGAGGAAGCCTCAATCATCATGAGGCTTTTTATTATGCGGCAGTATATAACAGTTTTATCATACAATAATTGTTGGTATAATTAAAGCAAACAACGAATAATGTCGATAATTACATAAGAATGTCTTTGGAAATTTACATGTGAAGCAGGTGGTAATGTGTTCGAGAATAAGAAAATACTTGTTATAGGCGGGACGGGAACAATTGGACAAGCTCTTGTAAAAAAACTCATATTATACAATCCTCAAGTTATTAGAATATTAAGCCGGGACGAATTTAAACAATATCAAATGCAACAGCAATTGGAAGGCTGCAAGAATATACGTTTTCTGCTCGGAGATGTACGGGATAAAGAACGACTGAACAAGGCGATGCATGGTATTGATATTGCATTTGATATGGCTGCACTAAAGCATGTCCCTGCTTGTGAGTATAATCCCTTTGAAGCAGTAAAAACTAATGTTTTAGGAACTCAAAATGTGATTGAATGTGCGATAGAGAATAAAGTTAAGAAAGTAATATATGCAAGTAGCGATAAGGCAGTATCTCCAACGAATACAATGGGTGCTACAAAATTACTGGCAGAAAGGCTTATAGCCTCGGCTGACTATTGGAAAGGCGGAAAAACCCCTGTTTTTGCTGCAGTCAGATTTGGAAATGTACTTAGATCCAGAGGATCAGTAGTTCCTCTATGGGAGGAGCAGATATTGAGTAAAAAAGAAATTAGTGTCACTGATCCTAATATGACAAGGTTTATGATTTCCATAGATTCTGCTGTTGATCTTACCATGAGAGCTTGTGAGATTGCAAAGGGCGGAGAAATATTTGTATTAAAGATGCCTGTTGTGAGACTGGGAGATTTGGCAGAGGTTGTAATCGAGAAAGTATGCGGTAGGGCAGCCATATCAATGGATGAGGTTAATATAAAGACAATTGGGTTGCGGCCGGGAGAAAAAATGTATGAAGAGCTTATGACGGAGGATGAATCACAATATGCAGTAGAGTATAGTGATATGTATGCTATAAAAACGCTAGAGAAACAGATAAATATTAATAATAGTATGGTAAAAGGCTATAGGTCAGACAATGAAGAGGTTATGAGTAAGTACATGATTTTAAAAACTCAACTTTAGATCCGAAAGGGTTGAAAACGCATAATGAATATTAAGACTACAATTAAAGAGATTGAAAGCAAATATAAAATATTAAAGAACATGGATTTTTCTAAAGATTTGGATTTAGAAAAATCGGATCGATTCTATATTGATAAAAGTCAGGGGTATATACAGTTTATGTATAAGGTATTAGAAATAATAGAACCTGATGATTATAACTTGATATATGGGGAAATGAGTGCTATAGATGGGCAAATACGATTGATACCTACATTAAATGATATGACAGATAATAAAGTGAAGCGGGCACATCTCTTAATAGAAAAAAAATTCAACCTAAGAGAGATTAATGTATTTGATATTAAGGTTAAGTTAAATAAAAATACCTATTTCTTCCTGACTATGAATAACGATTATTCTTATGAGCTTCTGCAAGCTCAAAAGGAAAAGAGAATATTTCTTGCTGGGGAATATTATCAATCTGCAAGAAGGAAAGTTATATATTTTATGCTAGATGAAAATATAGCAATGATTGAATATGAGGGCTTAAATCAGCTGTATTCATACTTTGTCCCATTAAAGAACGCTTATTATGAAGATGAAATAAACGTTATAATCAATTTCAAAGACAATATTATTAGGCTGGGAGAAAATAAACTATATTTCAAACCCTCGAATATTGTAAAGTACGATGAACCTCTATATCTTAGTCTGGTATCCAACTCAAAGACAACTGCCGATTGCGACATGGAAACCTTTGTTAGCCGCATAGCATACGGTACTGCGGATAGTGGTTACTTATACTTTAACCCTATTATTACTGTGACGAATATACGAGTATTAGTTATTTGCAAAGGTAATCCTGCAATTGAGTATTTTTCAAACTCTTTCAACAAATGGCTTACTATTAATGATGATGGTATCATTAATACAGAGGGAAGAGAAGTTATGTTGAGGGCGAGATTAAGTACCGAAGATAAAATATACCAGATTCTTATAGCGCAGGATGAAAATAATTAGGCTTTACTAAAATGTTAAGGGGGCTGGTGGCAAAGTGAACTCAATTAATATACCAATATTTGAAAAAAAACCTGATGGTACAATATGGCCAAATTATGTATTTCATAAACCTCATAACAGAATACACTCAAGATGCATCGAATATCCCTGGTGTGCTTCGTACTACAACGGTGAGTTAAATATTCTGGATGCTGGAAGTGCAAAATCAGACCCACACTGGATTAAGTGGCTGGAGGGCTTGAATGCAAACGTATATTTGGCAGATTATGATGTTATAAGGTATAAAAGTGATAGGGTGAAGACGATTCAATGTGATATAAGAAATATGGATTTTGAAGACAACTTTTTTGATGTAGTTTTTGCAGTATCTGTTCTTGAACATATAGGACTGGCAGACCCACAGGTTCAGAATCCAGAGAAACCGGAAGTAGATGAGTTTGGTGATGCACGAGCATTCCAGGAGTTGATTAGGGTACTAAAGCCTGGAGGCAGACTTTTTCTAACAGTTCCATTTTCGAAGGATTATAAGCTAATATTCCAAGAACAGGCAAGATGTTATTCGAAAAGTACAATTAGCAGGTTTAACCTTCCCAATGTTAGGAGAACAAACTTTGATATATATCATTATACTTCAGTCAATGAGAGTGTGCTTGGAAATAATAGTGTTAAAGCATCAGAGAACAGCAATTACTTTTGTGAGTTACCAGGGACCTACTGTTGGAAAAGGGCGTATAATATCAATGAATGCACGCCCCAGTTTAAATGGTGTGTAGACTGTGTTGCCTTAGCAGGTTACGAAAAACTCTCAGATATAGATGAAGATAAAGATTACTATAATAATTATCTTATTGCTTGCAATCATATTACAAACTCAGAAATGGTTAAATTCAATCGGAAATATATATTATATGGAACTGGCAGGTATTCGGCACTTATAACTCAATTTGTTCTGAATTTAGGCGGAAATGTAGTTTGCTATTCAGATACCGACCCTGGAAAGTGGGGATCAAAATATTTGGGGAAACAGGTTATACCTCCAAGTAATATGTATGATTCAAGAAATGAGTTTTATAAGGTTATTATAGCAAGTACATTTATGGAGGACATTATATCGAGCTTGGGTACTTTAGGACTTAGCATTGATAATGATGTTTTGGTTTATGATTATTTAAACATTCAAAACCTGTTAGGTGATAGTAATTTTAAGCGTATTACTGAGTGATTGCACTATTTGAACAAATATACAGCATTACAGAAATATTAATTTCTGCATGAGTAGGAGGGCTATTACATTGTATATACTACCACATATAAAGCATGTTGAAGGATACAGGTATGTTATTTATGGGACTGGAACGGTTGCAAGCCAGTATTGTGAGCAGTTAAAGGAAAAATTCGGTCACAATAGTGTTGCTTTTTTTATAGAATCACAGCCAAGTAGTAGTGAATTTATGGGATTGCTGTTGACAACGCCAGAGCATTTAGTAGGACAAGCTTTAGATAAGTATAGATTCATATTAACTTCCTTTGCTTCAATGGACTTTATGATTGAAAAGCTTGTGTCTGTCGGTGTTAGAGAAGAGCAAATAATAAAAGCTGTAAAGCCAAGCTTTCCCTTGAAGTATACTTTGGAGGGATATATAGATAAAATTGAAAACATATTATTTTATCCAGAGGTTACAAAACCAGAAAAGCTAGATAACATATTAAGCCGAATAGACTGGTATATTCCAGAAACAAAAGAGTGTAGCATACAAGTCACAATACCAAGTAGTTTGACAAGAGTAGATAAGCCCGAAAATGCTAGATTCGTATCAGATATTGATTTGAATGCTGAGATAGAAAATAGCAGTATTGTCTTAATATGGGACAAGAACTCGCTTCTCGATCCGTTGATAGAAGCAAATATGCATAAAGCTTTTTGCGTTGATGAGACATATTACTCCATAGTTGAATCAAGTATTTACCGTGAAATATATTATTATTGCCTGGACTTAAGCAAACGACAGTTTTTTTTAGAGCAATCAAAGAAAAACTATGCTAGAATGAGTGATGAATTCAAGGATGTCCGTAAATCATATCTATTCGGTACAGGACCATCATTAGAGCAAGCGTACAATTACAGCTATCATGAAGGATTTAATGTTATATGCAATAGCATAGTTAAAAATAAAGAGCTAGTAAAGCATATCAATCCAAGCTTATTGGTATTTGCAGATCCGGTATTCCATTTTAGCCCATGTGAGTATTCAAAACAGTTCAGGAATGACGCGGTAGATGTAATATTAGAGTATGGCTGTTTTTGCATGATACCATATTATACTGTTCCTCTTATTCTTGCACATTACCCTTATCTGGAAGAAAAGATAATAGGACTGCCATTTGGTAATAATTATAATTTACCGACAGTGAGAGATTTTCATGTAAAAAGCTCCGCTAATATATTGACCTTATACATGATTCCTGTAGCTTCTGCAATATCAGGTGAGATCAATATTATTGGTTGTGATGGACGACAGAAAAACGAAACATATTTTTGGAAGCACAACAGTAACGCTCAGTATGAAGGCTTGATGCGTACAGTGTTTGAGATGCACCCATCATTTTTTAGGGATAGGGTGTATGAGGACTATTATGATGAGCATTGTTTATTTTTAAAAGAACTTATTGAATTTGGTGAGGGTCTTGGCAGGAACTATTATTCCTTAACCTCTTCGTTCATACCCGTACTTATAGATAGGATGGTATAAAATGCAGTAAGGATGTGTTTGTTAATGGATAAGGTTATTGCACTGGTTCCTATGAAGGGGCACAGTGAGCGTGTTTCAAACAAGAACATAAGAGACTTTGACGGACAGCCTTTGTTCTTTAGAATATTGGATACTTTGACAAAAGCAAAGTGCATAAAGTCAATTTATATTGACACTGATAGTGATGAAATTGCAAGGCTGGCTTTGGAGAATTTTGATGTAAATATAATTAAACGCCCTGAAAAGCTTATAGGCGATTACGTTTCAATGAATGAGATCATTAAGTATGACTTAACACAGATAACTGACGAGTATTTTATACAGACTCACGCAACAAACCCGCTGCTTAAGGCCGAAACAATTGATAATGCAGTCAATACCTATCTGGATAGTACAAGTAAGAATGATTCTCTTTTCAGTGTAACAAGACTGCAGACCAGACTATATGATCAATATCTGAACCCTATAAACCACAACCCTGAAGTGCTGATGCGAACACAGGATCTGCCTCCTGTATATGAGGAGAACTCGAACTTCTATATCTTTTCGAAGCAGGGCTTTCACAGGATAAATAGACGTATAGGGGAGAAGCCTATGTTCTATGAGGTTGAAAAGGACGAAGCCCTGGACATCGATGAAGAAATAGATTTTATAATTGCTGAGAATTTATATAAGATGAAAAATACCAAGCAGGAGAGCAAATGATAACAGATAAGTAAGGTAATGATAGCTATAAACATGGAAATGGATGATGCTCAAAAGAAGTATAAAGAACTTCTTGAAAGAATTTTGGCGGAGTATATAAAATGAAACTGTATACACTTGTGTATGTGGAAGTAAGAAATTTGAGATTTTATGTTTCTGATATAATGGAGTATTCAATAGCTAGAGAGAAATAGCCTTATACAGGAGGGTTGAAAAATGGATAGGATAGAATTGTTTCGTGAAGATTTGATTGAGCAGAATAAAGATCTGGCGATGGAAGTACTTGCAGCGAGCTCCAGAACAGGAATCAAGCTTGGATGGCACTATCTGCTTGATTTAATCTGGATTTTAGGTAATTTGAAATCCCCTAAAGGTTCAGTAGTATTAGATGCTGGAGCAGGCAACGGCTTATTGCAGTTCATACTTGCTGACAGAGGCTACAAAGTGATTAGCGCAGATGTATTGAACAGAACCACACCTGAGTACTTGAGGGGCATTTATAGAATAAAGCATATGGGAGCTAGGGAGACAATATCACACAGTTATTGGGATGGCAAAAGTATAAATGATCAACTCAACAATGCCGAAAATAATACCATTATCGAGTTTGATGTTAATGATTTTGATAATGGTGAGCAAAACAACGAAGTACCTGTAATTATTTATTATCACTGTGACCTTGAAAATATGAGGGAATTGAAAAATAATAGTGTGGATTCAGTGATATCAGTCTCTGCTCTTGAACATAACCCGCCTCAAAAGGTATGTCAGTGTGTTAGAGAACTATCAAGAGTACTGAAGCCAGAAGGTGACATGCTTATAACTGTTAGTGCTGCAAAAAGTGGTAATTTATTTCATGAGCCAAGCCATTCTTGGTTGCTGAATGAAATTGGCCTGGTTGAAACATATGGTATTGCAAAAGGATATGAATCAAACTTTGACAATTTTCAAAGCATTAATGATTCAATAATCAATTCTAAATATCTAAGAAGATGGTTAGCTTCATTTTATTATCAAGGTGGAAATAATGGTATGCCTTGGGGGGTATGGAATCCACAGTATCAACCTGTAGGCATTGCCAAAGTAAACTGTAAATAGTATTGATTTCTTGCATACTTAATAAAAATCAGCTTAGGAAGAGAATAACTATGCAATAGGGGATGACTGTAAATGGACGTATTGACATCTGTAGTAATTAGAACATACAATGAGCAAAAACATATAGATAGACTTCTTAAAGGCATATATGACCAACAGTTTCCCATGGATAATCTGCAGGTCATTATAGTAGACTCTGGCTCTACAGATGACACACTGAAGATAGCCGGCAAATATCCTGTAGAACTAGTACAGATTAAGCCAGAGGATTTCACCTTTGGCTATTCATTAAATAAGGGCATTGAGCATGCTAAAGGAGATTATATCATAATGATAAGTGCTCACTGCTACCCTATGGATGAAAATTGGATATCGAATATGATAGAACCATTTGCAAATGATGAGAAGGCAGCAGTTGTATATGGAAAGCAGAAGGGCAAAGATACAACCAGATACTCAGAGCACTGTATATTTGGTACATGGTTTCCAGAGAAAGCGGTTGCCAAACAGGAAACCCCGTTTTGCAACAATGCTAACTGCGCAATCAGGAGGAGTCTTTGGGAAAAGCACAGGTACAATGAAAAGCTTACGGGCTTGGAAGATTTAGACTGGGCAAAGGAGATACAGAAGAGAGGATATTATATATATTATCAAGCGAATGCTGGAATATATCATATCCACAATGAGACATATCCCCAGATATATAATAGATACAGGCGTGAAGCCATAGCAATAAAAAACATATACCCAGATTTGAAATTAGGATTTTTTGAATTTGTTCGGTTACTATCCTCGAATATATTTAATGATGTCTTGAGCTCAATAAGCGATAAGTCGGTAATTGAGAATTTTACATCAATAATTGCTTTTAGATTCTTTCAATTCTGGGGGACTTATAGAGGTCACCAGTTTAATAAAGAGGTTGCAATGGAGTTAAAAAAGAAATTCTACTACCCCTCGAAATAATAATATTAAGGAGCGCTACTGCATGAGCGAATATATTGATATAAGTGTGGAAATTGATGAGCATATGGTTTGCTGGCCTGAAACAGTATATCCCAAGATTGATTATAAGAAAAGCATCGCTCAGGGAGACAGCACAAATGACAGAAATATATATATAAACCTTCATACAGGAACCCATATGGATGCACCAAATCATTTCATAAAAGACGGAAATACGATAGAGCAAATTTGTTTAGATAAATGCTGTGGAAGGGTTTATGTTTTGAATGTTGAGGAAAATGTCATAAGTGAAGAGGTAATTGACAGAAATAAGGAAATTTTCGAGAGGTACACCAAGGTACTATTCAAAACAAAGAATTCTAATCTGTCCAAAGGCAAGTTTGATTGTGGCTTTGCTGCTTTTGATGAATCAGGTGCTGTGGCAATTCTTAAGTATGAGATTGAACTTATTGGCATAGATTATCTTTCCGTACAGAAATATGGGCATGAAAATAATATAGTCCATACTTTGTTACTTGGTAATAATACTGTTCTATTGGAAAATATTAATTTGAGCCAAGTAGATGAGGGTGAATACGAGCTTTTTGCCTTCCCAATAAAAATTAAGGGAGTTGAAGGCGCTCCGGTGAGAGCTGTTTTAAAGAAGTAGGGTAGGTGATATTTATGAAATATAAAGTGCTTATTACGGCACCATATATGCAACAAGAAATAGAAAAGTTCACACAGTTTTTCATAGAAAATGGCATAGAGATAGCTCTTCCCCCTATTGTTGAAAGAATGGATGAGGAAGGCTTATTGAAGATAATTGCACAATATGATGGAGTTGTTTCAGGTGATGATGAATTTACAGAGAAGGTATTCAAGAATGCTAAAAAATTGAAAGTTATATCAAAGTGGGGTACAGGGATAAATTCTATAGACCTAAAGGCAGCGGCACAAAAGGGAGTTAAAGTTTTTAATACACCCAATGCATTTTCACACCCTGTAGCAGATACTGTGATAGGGCTTATTCTAAGCTTTTCAAGAAATATCATATGGTCTGACAAAGCTATGAAGGAAGGGAAATGGACTAAGATAAAAGGTAAAACTTTATCAGAACAGACGCTTGGAATAATAGGGATAGGGAATGTTGGTGCCCAAGTAGCTAAGAGAGCTAGTGCATTTAACATGCGCATACTTGGGAATGACAATAGAGAGATACCAAGTGTTATTAAAGAACAATATAATATTGAAATGGTTACAAAAGATGAAATATATAAAAGCTGTGACTTTATAAGCTTAAACTGTGACTTAAATGAGACAAGCTACCATCTGCTAACAAAGAAGGCATTTGATAAGATGGAAAGAGTGCCTGTAATTATAAATACAGCAAGAGGTGGACTTATCAAAGAGGAAGATCTGATTGCAGCATTAAATTGCGAAACGATTAGTGGAGCTGGGTTGGATGTGTTCGAAAAGGAACCTCTGCCTATAGATAGTCCATTAAGATACATGGACAATTGTATTTTATCATCACACAACACAAATAGCAGCCCTAAATATTGGGAGTTTGTACATCATAATACCCTCAAAAACTTATTAATAGGTCTGAGGGAAAGATAGTGTGAGGCAACTGTTGCCCCAAAATCAATGGTAAGTGAAAAATAGAAGTAGACAAGAATTTTATAGAAAGTTCGGACACAATAAGAGTAAATTATCAAATCTTTATCTGTATATGGGGTAATTATCTATTCAGTATCTGTATTGGAACATATCTCCATGAATGATATTGCTTCAGCTTTTGACCATATGGTTGCATTACTGAAGCCGGATGGTGTAATGATACATGCTGTTGATCTTAACCAAAATAGCTTTTATTTGTGGAAGCAGTTTTTATTGGAATATTTTAATGAGAGCACATGCAGTATTGAAAAAATAAGAAGTATCGGAGTTTTGAACAATACAGATACGGTGGATGATCTTCTTATAGAACCTTTGAATATTATGCACAAGTACTATTTTAAAAATAGTACTGATATAAAGAAACAGTATATGAGATATGGTACATTGTGTATTATAGTTAAACCCGCCTTAAAATATCCTAAATAGCATGGGGAATGGAAATTTGGGGTATAAGAGCCTGCAGAGATAAATACTTAAATGCCTGAGAGGAGAAAGGTGTCATGAAAAGAGTAGCAGTAATCACCGGGGTATTTGGAGGAATAGGATATGCAACAGCAAAATTGTTCCATGAGAAAGGTTGGTCGGTTGTTGGGGTAGACAGGAAGGGAAAGGAAGATACAGGTAAATGTATAGAGCTTTTTCTTAACTATGATGTATCAAATCCAGAAGATGTAAAGAAAATATTTGAGGATATCAACCATAATTATCGGCGGGTCGACTGCTTGGTAAATAATGCTGCTATACAAATTGAAAAGAGTATCTGTGAAACCACGGAAGAGGACTGGGATTTGGTCTATGCTTCCAATATGAAGTCCACGTTTATGTGTACGAAGTATTCTCATAATATGCTAAAAGTAGCTCAAGGCTCGATTGTAAATGTCAGTTCGGTGCATGCCTATGGCACATCGAAGAACATTTCGGCGTATGCGTCTACAAAAGGTGCGTTGCTGGCATTTACAAGGGCAGCATCTTTAGAATTCGCAGGAGATAGTATCAGAGTGAATGCTATATTGCCTGGGGCTACTGATACCGAAATGCTTAGAGCAGGTTTGGGAAGAGGACATTTGTCAGGAGAAAACATTGAGGAAATGATATATAAACTAGGACAGAGCCATCCAATGAAAAGAATAGGCGGACCAGAAGAAATTGCAAATAGTATATATTTTTTGGCAGATAACTCAAAATCTTCATTTATTACCGGACAGGCATTGGTAGTAGACGGAGGGGCATTGGCACAGTTAAGTACAGAGAGTTAGACCATGAAATGAGTTTTAAGGTTATTGGAATTAAGAATTGATAAGATGGATTTCGCGGAGGAATTTTAATGATAAACAAACCTGAAGTCTCTGTTGTTCTAGGAAGCTATAACCGTTTAGAGTTCTTGAAGCTCACGATAGAAAGTGTGAGAAAAGAAATTGAAGGGATTAACTGTGAGATTATAGTAGTAGACGGGGGATCAACAGATGGAGCAATGGAATGGCTTATAAAACAGAAAGATATTGTCACAATAATCCAGCATAATAACGGAGAATGGCTTGGAAAAAGAATAAACAAGAGATCTTGGGGATATTTTATGAATTTGGGTTTTAAATGTGCTCAAGGCAAGTATATTTGTATGATAAGCGACGACTGTCTGATAGTTCCTAATGCAATAAAAAATGGGTATGCACTATTTGAAAAAGCTATTGGAAATGGAGAAAAGGTTGGTGCAATTGCTTTCTATTGGAGAGATTGGCCTATTGAAAATGAATATGAGGTAAGACTGACACTGGGAGAGAAAATGTATGTAAACCATGGAATGTACTTGAATGAAGCTCTTAAACAAATAAGTTATGCCGATGAAGATACGTTTGAATTCTATTTTGCAGATGGGGACTTATGTTTGAAAATGTGGCAGTCAGGGTATAAATGCATTGATTCTCCGGATTCATATATAGAGCATTGTACTCATGTGAACTTCAAAGTAAAAAAATCAAATAACCTGAGATTATATGAAGAAGTAGAAAAGTACAAGAAAAAGTGGTATGGGATATATTATGATGAAAAGAATAATTCCATTAGTACAAGAATTAAAAAAACATATACAGATTTACAGGCTATTGCTGAAGGTTTCAGACCCCACTATGAAAGAGAAATAGAAAAAAGGAAACACGAGGCACAGACACAGCTAAGCCGGATAAATAGGATAATCGGTGTAATTGACAACAACTCAAATATTGTAATTTATGGGGCAGGTGTTCACACTGAAATGTTATTCAAGCACACATGCTTAAAGGAGAAAAAAATTACAGGCATTGTCGATATGCAAAAGCACGGCGAATTATTTGACAGTTTTAAAGTTAGTGAACCAAAGTATATATCAGAAGTGATACCGGATATTGTTCTTATATCTTCCTTTTCATTTCAGAATCAAATAGGTAATCACTTATGTAATGACTTGAGATATAAGGGACAGATCATCAGGTTATATAAAGAAGATGACGCAGAGCCTTTTTATGTACACATATAAGTACGCAGAACTATTACAAGGTAAAATTTGAAATTAACATTTTCTAAATAGTACGGAATTGAAAGGACTCTTAATGGATGAAATTTATAACAAGAATACAAAAATGTATAGAGCTGCTTAGGTATGATTCAGTACTTGAATATTTGCATGTTATTAAAAAGAGTAGCTTTCTAATAGGCACAGAAAGATGCGTAGTATGCAATTCTCCGTTTATGGTGCCGGTACGTCTTGTCCCGACTATACGTACTCGGAAGAATATACTATTGAAATATTGCATGCGATGCAGCTCGTTTTCCAATCCTTCAGGATACAAAGAAGACGAAAAGCAGCTAAAGAGTGATTTGGAATGGTCGATAAGTATTAAGAATAGAAACCTTGAATGGTCGGAATTACTACTTCAAGAGTTTGAACGTCAAAGTATAAAGATGAACAGTATTTTGGAAATTGGTTGCGGAATTGGTACATTACTTTATGCGGCATCCCATTTTTTGACAATGATGTTCATGTTACACATTTTTCACAGGAGGGCCTAATATACGCTTTTAAAGCTATGGGGGCGGAAAAATATAATATAATTCAAGCTGGAGGTTGGAAAGGCATATTGTTTTCTTTCAAACCTGAATAAAAGATGCATTATATTAAGAATCTCAAACCATGGCATAAGCTGTTATATTAAGATTTTTTAACTTAGGGAGAGTTTAAATGACAACATACAATGATTGCAAAAGTGGAGCTGTTATAGCAACCTCAATAGCGCCTGTTAATATTGAAAATCAAAAGAATGCAATTAGTACATGGATAGAGGCAGGGTTTGATGTAGTATCTCTTAACTGTAAGGAAGAGATTAATCTAATTAAGGAGTATTTCCCTGATATAAAATTTGTAACTGTAAATAGGAATGCAAGGCTGAAGTACGGCAAACCGTACGTGTTTTTTGATGACGTTATGAAATATTTACAAGAAGCTGGTTATAGTATTTGTGGTATTGTGAATTCAGATATATATTTTAAAAACATTGGTGAGAACTTCAAAGAATTTGTGATTAAAGAAGCTAAGGGTGCTTTTGTATTTGGACACAGGGTCGATATGCAATCAATAGATAGTTTGGATGGGACTTGGTGCGAAGGGCACGACTACTTTTTCTTTGATCGGTCATTTAGTTATATATACCCGGAAGAGAACTTTTGCCTGGGACAGCCTGCTTGGGATTATTGGGTCGTATTTATACCTGCCTTGAGATCCCTTAGAGTAAAAAAAATAGTGAATCCTATAGCATATCATATTAAGCACAATCAGACCTGGAATTACGAAGTTGATTTGCATTATAAAAGGTTAATGCTGAATAAGTATATGGAGGACCCGGAGTATATAAAGAATTACAGCAGTCCGGGTCATAAGCGGATTCAAAATCTGGTGGAAGGCTATCCTGAAAGAATATTATATTTCAAATATGAAAAGCAGTACAAAGTATTGATTGTATATAACGGGGATTGCAGTTTAGAGACACCAACCTTTAAAAGCATAATGAAGCAGAACTATAAAAACCTTAGGATCACTACTGGAAATAGGAGTACATTTGATCTTGACTCGATAACAGAAGACGCTGTTTGCTTTGTAAATGATGGTGTAGTATTAAACGATGACTATGTTGGGCTAATGCTAAATGAGCTTGACGGAAACGACATTGTACTATGTTGTGTGGGATTGGAAAGTGTAAACGGTTTTACAAAAAAAGACATTAATACTTTTGACTTGACTTCAATGCAAATAGATATGACAAAAATAATAGATGAGTGCATTCTATACAATACTGAATTTTTAAAAGGATTTACGTCTGGCATTGGCTCATTGAACGATTGCAGAAAGGGATTTGTTAGGCTGGGATTGGTAGAGATAGAATATAGCGAGTATATCAGGAAGAGAGTCGGGCTATGTAAGGGTGAACAGCTGTATATATATGGGGCTGGAGGGCATACCGAGAATCTCTTGAATAAATTAGATTTTACAGGGCTTAATTTATGCGGTATTATTGATAAAAACTTAAAATTACAGGGGACATATATTTGTGGATATCGAGTTTATCACACAAGCGATATAAAAAACCTGAATATTGATAAGTTGCTGATATCCTCTTTATCATATGAAAACGAGATGTATGAAGAATTATTAAGTGTATTTGAACCAAAGAAGCTTATAAGGATATATTTTAATTGATGAATTGTCAATAATGAATAGATTTTTATCTATGGAATACCTCAAAATTTATACAGTAAAGGGCATATGCTTAGGGGGTAGTGATAAATAGTGAGCAAAAAAGCAGTTAATAAAAAATCAATAATAGCCACATCGATAGCACCTGTAAACATTGATAATCAGAGAAATGCTATAGATACCTGGATAAGGTTGGGTTTTGATGTAATATCTTTAAATTGTAAAGAAGAATGGGAGATTATAAGAAATTATTTTCCGGATATTAATTTTCATATAGTAGATAAAGATGCACGAGAGGAGTTAGGAAAGCCATATGTATACTTTGACAGTTTTATGGATTTTTTTAAGAATTCAGACTACGATATTTGTGGAATTGTAAACTCTGATATATACTTTTTCAATTTAGATGAAAGTTTTAAAGAATATATAGCTGGTGAGGCAACAGGCTCACTAGTATATGGCTCAAGAATGGAAATTAATTCACTAGATAACTTATCAGGGGTTTTTTATAATAAAGGTTTTGATTATTTCTTTTTTGATAGAGAGTTTAGCCACATTTATCCCGCCACTGGGCTATGTATTGGGCAGCCTGCCTGGGATTTCTGGATAATATTTGAGCCTATAGCTAAAAAGCTAAAGGTTAAAAAAATCATTAATCCGATAGCATATCATATCAGTCATAAGATAAACTGGGAGACTCAGAACATTAGCAAGTTCCTTAGGCATATATTTTTTAGACAGGAAGTTTTGTGCTTTAATGAATTTTCCAGAGTACAAAATTTCTGGGAGTATAGCATTAACTTTATTTCAATATTTAACACTTATTCTGAAAAAATAATAACTTATAAAAGAAACGACAGCCTAAGAGTGAAAGTTTTTTATAATGGAAATCCATCCTCAGATTCACAGACGTACAAAAGTCTTTGCTCACAATCATATAAGAATAAAAGCATAGAGGTAAGGAAAAAAGAAGAAGTAGATATCGCGGATGTTGAAGAGGATTTAGTGTGTTTTATTGATGAAAGGGTTGTCTTGGACGAAGAATACCTTTTATTGATGGTTAACTCTTTAGGAGATAGAGATTGTATACTATGCGGAATCAGTCTGAAAGATAATGAGGGTAGATTTGTTGAGAATGTTTATCCTGTTAATATTGATACTATGGAAATAGACAAGTCGAGATTTATCGATGAATGTGTAATGTATAAGACTAAGGTACTACAAGATGCAGGCGTGCTAGATGACGCACCGAACAGAATGAATAGAGGATTTATAGGACAAGGATTGGTAGAGGTTGATTATAAAGAGTATGTAAGAAAAAGAATTTTGCCTTACAAGAAGAAGAGACTTTATATTTTCGGAGCAGGGGGGCATACGGTAAATTTGCTGAATCAAATTGATTTTTCGGAGTTTGAGCTCTGTGGGATAATTGATAGCAACGCGGATTTAGAAGGACAAACCATACAAGGCTATCCTGTGTTTTATAAAGGCAATATTGAAAAAATGGAGATTGATTATATACTGATATCGTCACAGTCATATGAAAAAGAAATATTCGAAGATTTGAAGCAAAGTTTTAATGAGGAAAAGCTTATCAGAATTTATCAAATATAAAAATCACCAGAGGAGGAAGGAACAATGCTTAAGTTCCTGAAGGCTATTAAGTATAATAAAGTAATTGTATTCGGTGCAGGCGATGCCGCACGTAAAGTATCTGAATATATACCAGTACCAATTTCCTATTATGTTGATAACTCTGCCGCTAAATGGGGTTTGGATTTTCTTGGAGCAAAAATACAAAAGCCTGATATTTTAGAGAATGAAAACAAGGATAACATTTCAATAATAGTGGCCAGCATGTATTATAACGAAATAGCACTACAGCTCTTACGAATGGGGTTTACTGAAAACATTCATTTTTGGAATGGTTTGAATATTATAGGAAAAATAGAAGAAGATGTTGCAGATGATGAATTTTCAATGGAAGAATCTGTATGCAGACTTGAACAGTTAGGGCTGAAAATAAACACAGTCATTGACATCGGAGCTTCCCATGGTATTTGGTCAAGTATGTGTATGAAGTACTTTCGGGATTCATTCTACTTTTTAGTTGAAGCTAAAGGAGTGCATGAAGATAAGCTGAGATACATGAAGGAATGCAACAGGAATATGGATTATATCATTGCAGCGGCCGGAGACAATATCGGAGAGATTTTTTTTACAGCATCAGAGGATTTGTACAGCGGTTCAGCATCCCATAGTGAGTTTAAACAGAACTGCGTAGTGACGCCTATGATTACTATCGATTCATGTATAAGAGAAAGAAGATTAAATGCACCTTATATGCTAAAGCTTGATACACACGGTTTTGAAGTTCCCATTTTTGAAGGAGCAATGGAGACATTATGGGAGACTGAAGTAATAATAATAGAAACATATAACTTCAAGATCAGCGATGAAGCGTTAAGATTTCATGAAATGTGTAAATATCTAGAGGATAAGGGATTTAGGTGTTTCGACTTAATAAGCCCAATGCATAGACCAAAGGATAAGGCTTTATGGCAGATGGATCTTGTTTTCTTAAGAGATAACCATCCGGTGTTTTTGACTAACAGCTATATATAGTATTTAATAAAACTATATCTCAATTACGGAGGGTAATTATGAAAAAAGCATTGATAACAGGTATTACAGGGCAGGATGGATCATATTTGACAGAGTTTTTATTGGACAAGGGGTATGAAGTCCATGGGATAATCAGGAGGGCAAGTTCCTTCAATACTGGCAGGATAGATCATTTGTACCTGGATCCTCACTTGAATGACGTCAGGATGTTCCTCCATTATGGAGATCTGTCCGATTCCAGCAATATAAACAGAATATTGGAAAGGGTTAAACCTGATGAAATATATAACTTGGGAGCCATGAGCCATGTAAAGGTATCCTTCGAGGCGCCTGAGTATACGGGAGAGGTTGATGGACTGGGGACTCTCAGAATGTTGGATGCAATTAAGGAAGCGGGACTGAGGACAAAATTTTATCAGGCTTCTACCAGTGAATTATTCGGCGGTCTTCCGGAGACAGCTCCTCAAAATGAGAACACTCCGTTTTACCCAAGAAGCCCCTATGCTGCAGCAAAGCTTTATGCGTACTGGATCACTGTGAACTATAGGGAAGCTTATGGTATATTTGCCTGCAACGGTATTCTGTTCAACCATGAATCCCCAAGAAGGGGAGAAACTTTCGTGACTAGGAAGGTCACAAGGGCTGTTGCCGATATAATGAATGGAAAGCAGGATAAGCTGTTTTTAGGGAATATTGATGCTAAGCGTGACTGGGGATTTGCTGGGGACTATATTGAAGGAATGTGGTTAATGCTCCAGCAGGACAAGCCTGATGATTACGTGCTTGCAACAGGTGAGACCCATACAGTAAGGGAATTCTGCGAAATTGCATTTAAGCATGTGGGCATCGATATAGTATGGCAGGGCAAGGGAGAGAACGAAAAGGGCATAGACAGGAAGACCAAGAGAGTATTGATTGAAATAGACCCAAGGTATTTCAGACCGACAGAGGTTGATTTGCTGCTCGGGGATCCAAGCAAAGCAAGGAAGGCACTTAAATGGCAGCCTAGAGTGGGCTTTGAGAGTCTTGTCAGAATGATGGTTGACGCTGATATGAAGGGCGAAAATACAATAAACCCATATGACTATTACAGTTTCTTGGAGGAAGTCGCAATTACAAAATAGCCTACGCAAAGGAGACTTTAATATGAATATCAATGATAAAATCTATGTGGCAGGCCACAATGGCCTGGTAGGATCCTCAATCATCAGAAGGCTGAAAAAGGAAGGTTTTAGCAATATTATTTGCAGAAGTTCCTCTGAATTGGATTTAAAGAGGCAAGGTGCTGTTGAGGCTTTTTTTGAAAAGGAAAGGCCTGATTATGTTTTTCTTGCAGCTGCGAAGGTTGGAGGTATTGTAGCCAACAATACCTTCCCTGCACAATTTATATATGAAAATATTATGATGGAAGCCAATGTGGTTCATGCTGCTCATATGTCAAAAGTGAAAAAGCTGCTCTTTTTAGGTAGTTCCTGCATTTACCCTAAGTTTGCGGAGCAGCCTATAAAAGAAGAGTATCTATTGGAAGGGAAGCTAGAGCCTACTAATGAACCCTACGCAATAGCCAAAATAGCAGGTATAAAAATGTGTGAGTCATATAATAGACAATATGGTACAAACTTCATATCAGTTATGCCTACGAACTTATATGGACCAAACGACAATTTTGATTTGGAGACGTCTCATGTGCTGCCTGCTTTAATAAGGAAATTCCATGAGGCTAAAGTACAGAATAAGGGCGAGGTTACACTATGGGGCACGGGTAAAGTTAGAAGAGAGTTTCTATACGTGGATGATTTGGCAGATGCAGTGGTTCATCTGATGAATTTGTACGATGGCAATGAGATATTAAACATTGGTGTTGGTGAAGACTTAACAATAAAGGAATTGGCTGAGATTGTCAAAGAGGTAGTCGGATATAACGGGGGAATTGCCTATGACGATACTAAGCCTGATGGTACTCCAAGAAAGCTCCTGGATGTGTCAAAGTTGAACAAACTGGGATGGAGAGCGAAGACAAGCCTAAGGCAAGGCATTGAGATGACATATGATTGGTGGCAAAGGAACTGTAAGAACTGTTAGTTGTTATACTAATTCGAATAGTATATAAGATTGTAGGTGTGTAAAATGCCGGAATACCCCAAGATTTCCATTATAACTGCATCATTCAATAGTGAGAAGTATATTGAAGACTCCATAAGGAGTGTAATCAACCAAAGCTATGACAATATTGAGTACATTGTCATTGATGGAGCTTCAAAGGATGGCACTTTGGATTTTGTAAGCAGGTATAGAGATAAAATAGACATAATTGTATCGGAGCAGGATGCAGGTATTTATGATGCATATAACAAGGGAGTTTCTCTTGCTTCCGGGGATGTAATATATTTTCTCAATACTGACGATTATCTGTATGATGATAACATAGTAAGGAGGATTTCAGATGTATTTCGTCAGAACCAAGATGTCAGTATCGTGTACGGGAATGTAGCTGTCATTGATGAACGCACTGGATTCAGGCATAATACAGGAAGAAGAATGGAACTGAAGGATTTTGAGAGGGGAATGATGTCTTCTCACCAATCAATCTTTACAAAAAGAAAACTATTTGATAAATATGGTTTATTTGATAGGGCATTCAAAATATGCAGCGATTTTGATTTTATAACCAAATGTTTTAAGGGCGACGAACAAAGCACATTGTATATTGATGAAACAATTGCTGTATATAGAGAGGGGGGTATCAGCAACGACCCCAGATATCAAAAGCTGTTGGATGTAGAGCTTAACTGCATAGTCTACAAGCATTTCAACAAGCTGCTTCCCAGGAATGAAAAGCATCTGGAGGATAACAACGGTTTATACAGGATCTGGCTTGACATGCTGCTTCTCCAAGGTAAAGGAATATCAAGCTCTCTGGATAAACGGCAGATAAGCAAAGTTGCTATTTTCGGGACAAGGAAGACAGGCATATGCCTGTTAAAGGATTTGAAAAAGGAAGGTTTTGATGTTCTGACATTTCTGGATAATAATGTGAACATGCAGGGTGTTGAAGTTGAAGGTATAATGGTGGTTTCGCCGGATTGGTTGAAGGATAATTCCAATTGCATCGATGCTGTGATAGTATCTATTGAGAAAGCTTACGATGAAGATGTGTTTATACAGCTCAGGGAGCTGACCGGTGATAGACTCTATCTGACATCATGGAAGGACTTGGTAATAAGGAGTATATAGAGTCTTATATACTATCTTATAAAGAAGGGGTTATTATGATGAGTGAACGCTTTTTGGTTACAGGAGGAGCTGGGTTTATAGGGTCGAATTTTATTAAGCACATGCTCAGAAAATACGGCGAAAAGATATTTGTTATAAATGTAGATAAACTGACTTATGCTGGGAATACAAACAATTTATTAGGGTTGGAGGATTGCCCTAATTATTTGTTTATTAAGGCTGATATTTGTGACAAAAGTGCAATAAGTAAGATTTTCGATAATTATAGTATTGATTATGTTGTGAATTTTGCCGCTGAGACCCATGTAGACCAGAGTATAGAGAATCCAGAGGCGTTTATTGCTACAAATGTGCTTGGGACTCAAGTTCTGCTTGACTGCGCGCGAAAAAGCTGGGAGACGGAAGGGGTCTTTAAGACAGGGAAAAAATATATACAGATTTCAACGGATGAAGTCTATGGTTCTTTAGATAGCGGCGGTTATTTCACAGAAAATACCCCTTTAGATCCAAGAAGTCCTTATTCTGCCAGCAAGGCCAGTGCTGATTTTCTAGTAAAAGCATATTATTACACCTACAAAATGCCGATAAATATAACAAGGTGTTCAAATAACTATGGACCTAATCAATTTCCTGAAAAACTGATTCCACTGATGATAAATAATTGTCTGGGGGGTAAACCCCTGCCTGTATATGGAGATGGAAGGAATATAAGGGATTGGCTGTATGTAGAGGATCACTGCAGTGCTATTGATAAAGTAATAAGAAAAGGAAATATCGGACAAATATATAATATTGGGGGACACAGTGAAAAAGAGAATATTGAAATAGTAAAAATCCTTATAAAATTACTCAACGAAGTGCTCTCGGAAATGGACACAAGAAAAGAGCACATAAGTGAAGGATTGATTAAATATGTTGAAGATAGAAAAGGTCATGACAGAAGATATGCAATAGATTATACCAAGATTAAAGATGAACTCGGATGGGAACCTCAAATTTGCTTTGAGGATGGAATCAAAAAAACCGTCATATGGTACTTGAATAATGAAGATTGGCTGTACGAATCAACTGAAAGATTAAAATGAATTTAGAAATTTATGGAGGAGAAGTTGCATGAAAGGCGTTATATTGGCCGGAGGTTTAGGGAACCGCTTATATCCGTTAACCAAGGTAACCAATAAGCATTTACTGCCTGTAGGCAAGGAACCAATGATATATAATCCGATAAAACAACTAGTTTCAGCCGATATTGATGATATCCTCATAGTTACCAGTAAAGACCATATGGGGGATATTGTAAGACTATTGGGAAGTGGCAAGGAATTTGGCTGTCAGTTTACGTTTAAGGTGCAGGAGGAAGCACTGGGGATTGCCCATGCACTACTGTTGGCAGAGGATTTTGCCAAGGATGATAAGATTACGGTCATACTGGGAGATAATATAGCTACCCACTCCATAAAATCCTATGTAAAGAGCTTCATGAAACAGGGGCGCGGTGCAAAAGTGCTTCTGAGAGAGGTGACAGATCCCGAAAGATATGGAGTTGCAGCCTTGGATGAGCTTAAAGTATTAGAAATTGAGGAGAAGCCCGAATACCCCAAAAGCAACTATGTGGTTATTGGAATCTACATGTATGATAATCAGGTATTTGATATTATAAGGAGTATAGAAAAATCTCCAAGAGGCGAATATGAAGTAACTGCTGTCAATAATAGGTACATTGAGCAGGGGGAACTTACATATGACGTCCTGAAGGGGGAGTGGACTGATGCAGGTACTTTTGAATCTCTCTTCTATGCAAGCAAGATACTACTGGAAGTAAATAATGAAATAAAAGGGCTATAATATTATGAAGAATGATTTTTCTACTAACTTTGATAATTATAAGGGGAAAAACGTTATGATTTTGGGTGGTGCTGGCTTTATTGGCAGCAACCTAGCTAAAGCTTTAACTCTTCTAAATGCAGAAGTAGTTATAATCAATAAGAATATTGGTGAAAAGAAGCATGCACTTGTTGATTATATGGGACAACAGAATTTTGTCCTAAGTGAGGGTAACCTGCTTGAACCTGAAAGTTACGAGGATTTTCTCAGGAAAGCTGATATAGTTATAAATCTTGCTGGTGCAAATGGTTCACTTAATAGTATAAAAAATCCTGTTGAGAACTTACGAATAAATTGTGAGGGACATCTTTTATTTCTCGAAAGCTGTAGGCGCATGGACAAGAAGGTCAAGCTGATTTTTGCCAGTTCGCGCTTGGTGTATGGAGAAACCGGTAGATACGGAGTAACGGAAGATATAAAGACTGAGCCTAAGGACATATATGCAATACACAAGCTAACAGCAGAGTACTACTATAGTTTATATGCAAACATGTACCCCAAAATTGAGTCAATGATTGTCAGAATGACCAATCCCTTTGGACCGGCTCCACGCTATAGCAATAAAAAGTCTGGATATAACTTTATTAATAGTACAATACTCAAAGTACTAATGAGTGAGGAAATAACAGTTTATGGAGATGGAAAACAATTAAGAGATTACATATATATTGATGATTTGGTGGAGGCAGTACTAGGGCTAGCAAATGTTGAAGCATCCAAAGGTGAAATATTTAACATTGGCTCTGGCAATTCAATTTGTATTATGGACGCTATACTGCAGATGTTTATTACTTCCGGGAAGGAATACAAAGTAAGAAAAATTGAGTGGCCATCAGATAATCTTCTGGTTGAAACCGGAGATTTCAAAGCTGATATAACCAAGATTGAAAGGATATGCAATTGGAAGCCTAGGTTCAGATATCAGGAGGGATTGAGAAAAACTATCGAGTTCTTAAAAAATCAGTATAATTTGCCGTAATAGTACAACGAGAGGTGAGCAGATTGAATATATTGCACTTGACGACTTATCTGCAAGGCGGTTTGGGAAGAATAATTCAGGATTTGGCAATAGACCAAAGAATGTCAGGGAATAAAGTTACTATTGTCACAACAAAGACACCAATTGCAGACTACTGTAACTATGATGAATATTTGACAGCGATGGCTGAAAAAGATGTTGAGCTCCATCTGATAGATTCAACTTTCAAGCGGGAGCTGTATTTGAATTTGAATGTGGTAGAAAAGGTAAGAGATATCATAATAAAGAATGATATTGATATAATTCATGCACATGCTGCCATACCTGCACTGGTAGGAGTCATTGCAAGACAGGTGCAGAAAGAGCATATTCCTGTGATTCATTCTATGCAAGGTTGGGGGACAAATAAGTCCTTTGAGCAGGAAGAAATGGATAGGATAATAATGAATGGATTGGATTGCATTGTGGCATCATCTGTAAGCTCTATTGAGTTAATGAAGGATAAAGGGATAGATCCAGACAGAATAGTACTTATTTATAATGGAATAGCAGACAGATCAACTGATATGGATGAGGCCTCAGATGAAGATATTGCAGAGCTTATAAAGCTCAGAAATGAAGGTGTGAAACTAATCGGATGCGTTGGTACTGTCTGTAAACGAAAGAACCAGGAACTGCTGCTTGATGCGTTTTCTGAGACCGCAGAGAAATATAATGCTGCTTGTATATTTATTGGGGAGGGAGATATGGTACTTCCTTTGAAAGAAAAGGCAGAGTTATATAATATTGCGGACAAGGTCAGGTTTTATAGGTATAAGGAGGACTCAAGCAGATTCCTGAAATATTTTGATCTTGTTGTCCTGCCTTCCTTGAGTGAGGGTTTGCCTCTTACTGTATTGGAATGCTTCAGGGAAAGGGTACTGTTCTTGGGGAGTGATATACCGTCAATTGCTGAACTGGTCAAAGATGGAGATACGGGGTATTTGTTTTTGTCAGAGAAGGTTGATGATTTGACGGATAAACTTGAAAGAGGGATTTCCATTACCTCGGTAGAGAAACAAGTAATTACAGAAAACGCATATAAGTTTTACGAAGCCGATTTTACAAAACAGATAATGTTTGATACATATATGAATTTATATAACGATCTCTTAAGTAAAAGTTAAGCGGGGTTATAAAATGAAGATGCTGATAACTGCTGTAGGCAGACGAGTACAGCTTGTGAGACATTTTAAGAAATATTTTGAAGTTATAGGGGCGGACTGTTCCAATCTGGCACCTGCTTCGTATTTTACTGATTGTTTTTTTGTTGTACCTTTTTGTCTTGATCCGGGATATAAAAAAGCAATTATTGATATTTGTATAAAAGAAAATGTAGATTTGGTAATCTCGGTACATGACCAGGAGTGCATGGTGCTGGATGATATACGGAATGAATTGAGGAAGTTGGGGGTATTATTGATGCTCCCGGATAAAAAAGTCCTGGATATTTGTAACGATAAATTGGAAACTTATAAGTTCTTTGTTGAAAACGGGATTGATTCCCCAGAAAGTTGTTTGAAGCCTAATGAAGTATCTTCTGGCTTTCCGCTTTTCATAAAACCTAGAGTGGGAATGGGAAGCCAGCATTCTTATAAGATTTCTACCAAAGAGGAACTAGACTTCTACTATTCCCGCATACATAATCCTATAATCCAGAGTTATATTGAAGGTACTGAGTATACCCTTGATTGTATTTGTGATAATGACAGCCAGGTTATTTCTGTAGTTCCCAGGATGAGAATAGAAGTGAAAGCTGGCGAGGTGCAAAAGTCCAAAACGGTCAACGACATGCAAATTATACAAAAAGGAAAAGAAATATGCGAAAAGCTTGGATATAAAGGGCCACTAACAATACAGTGTTTCAAGGCCGGTACGGGAGAAATATTATTTACAGAAATAAACCCCCGTATGGGTGGCGGAGTTCCCTTAACCTTTGAAGCTGGGGTAGAATATGGGAGAATATTTGCAGATATGGTATCAGGGCGGAAGGTAGAACCTATAATAGGCAATTTTAAAGAGCTTACAATGCTTAGATATGATGAGGCGGTTTTCATATGATAGCTTTGGTTTTTGATCTGGATGACACGTTATATAAAGAAGCAGATTTTGTCCATGGCGCTTTTGGAGAGGTAGCGGAATATTTGGGGACAAAGTATTGTATCGGCAGGGATGAGCTTTACCGGACTATGCTGAGGCTGCTTGCTTCGATGGGCAGAGGCAGGATATTTAATGATATTTGTGATATATATAGTATAGATGAAGATGTGAATAACCTTATAGAAATATACAGGAATGCAGCTCCAAAAATCTCATTATATGAAGATGCGGAGCATTTTTTAAAATGTTGCAGCGGGAAATATAAGTTAGGCTTGATCACAGATGGGATATATTATGTGCAGAGGAACAAAATAAGGCTGCTTGGTATAGAAGAGTATTTTGATGCTATTGTAGTAACGGACGATCATGGTAAAGATTTCTGGAAGCCCAGTACGAAGCCCTACTTAAAAATGGCTGAGGAGCTTGGGGTGTCGCTAGATAGTATGATTTATATAGGAGATAATCCACAAAAGGATTTTTACGGGGCAAGACAGTTGGGGATAAGGACCATAAGGGTGATTAGGGACTCAGGTGATCATATGGGATTAAGATTAAGCAGCGATTATGAAGCAGACATAGAAATTACAAGCTTAGATGATATAGAAAGTGCAATAGATTCATTATTCAAGAGGTGGTGATATTATGGTCACATGCATCGTGCAGGCAAGAATGGGTTCCAGCAGGCTTAAAGGGAAGGTGCTGAAGGAAATACTGGGATATCCTCTGATACTGTTGAATCTGAAGAGGCTAGAAAAGTCAAAAAAGATTGATAAGCTGATACTGGCAACCTCAAATAAGCCGGAAGATGATCCGCTGTATGAAATAGTTGCAGCAGCAGGGTATAAGGCGTTCAGAGGTGATGAGGACAATGTACTTAAAAGATACAGGGATTGTGTCCTGGAATACGGCGGTGATACTATTGTGAGAGTTACAGGGGATTGTCCGCTTATCGATCCGGATATAGTTGATAATGTGATTTCTCACTATCAGATGTATGATTATGACTATGTGAGACTGGATGTGCCGGATACCTTCATAAGAGGCTTTGATGCTGAGGTGTTCTCCCGCGAAGCACTGGAGAAGACCTTTGATCTGGCGGCGGAGGATAGGCACAGGGAGCATGTGACCGCGTACATGTACCACCACCCGGAGTTGTTCTCCATAGGAAAGGTGCAGGGAGAAAGCCTGTTCAGTAAGGACTATAGGTTGTGTGTCGATACCGCAGAGGATTTCACATTGGTATCGAAGGTATTTGAGTATTTCAAGGATATATATATTCCTGCCGGGGATGTAGTGAAGTTCCTGGATAATAACCCGGGAATTGCAGCAATAAATAATGAAGTTAAGCAAAAGCATGTTTAAGGAGATGAGAAATAATTCCTAAAAACATTGATAAACATACACAAATGTAGTAAAATGTATACATGAATAATTATAAACCGAATGAATTTGCTGAAATGCTTAATGTTTCAGTGAAAACGCTGCAAAGATGGGACAACGAAGGCACATTGAAAGCTTACCGCAACCCAAAAGGACGGAGGTATTATACTCATCAACAATACGTTGAGTATATGGGGCAGTCTTCAAACGAAGATAATAAAGGTAAGGTAATAATATATGCCAGAGTGTCCACAACAAACCAAAGAGATGATTTGAAAAACCAGATAGAATTTCTTCGAACATTCGCCAATGCAAAGGGTTGGATAGTGGATGAGATATTTGAAGATATCGGCTCAGGACTAAATTACAATCGAAAAAAATGGAATAAACTTCTTGAAGATTGCATGCTTGGGACGGTTTCAAAAATAATAGTATCCCACAAAGACAGATTTATAAGGTTTGGTTTTGAATGGTTTGAGAAATTTTTGAAATCTAATGGCGTCGAATTGGTTGTCGTTAACAATGAAAGTCTGTCCCCGCAAGAGGAAATAGTACAGGATATTATCAGCATATTGCATGTATTTTCGTGCAGGGTGTACGGATTAAGAAAATACAAAAAGAAAATTGCGGAGGATGGTGAGTTGTTGTGCGAGCCCACAGAACAGAAATAAACCCTACGCCGGAACAAAAGCGGAAGATTAACAGTACCATAGGTGTTTGTAGATTTGTTTATAATTTCTACCTTGCGTACAATAAAGATATATATGAAAAAGAAAATCGCTTTGTTTCGGGTATGGAGTTTTCTAAATGGTTGAATAATGAGTTTTTGCCGAACAATCCTGGATTTAGCTGGATAAAAGACGTATCAAGTAAAGCAGTAAAGCAAGCGATAATGAACGGCGAAAAGGCTTTCAAGAAGTTTTTCAAAGACGAAACTAAATTTCCGCGCTTTAAAAAGAAGAGGAATAACAATGCAAAAGCCTACTTCCCCAAAAACAACAAAACGGATTGGGCGATTGAAAGGCATAGGGTAAAAATACCAACATTGGGATTCGTCCAATTAAAAGAAAAGGGTTATATCCCAGCAAATGCCGAAGTAGTAAGCGGAACGGTTTCTTACGAAGCAGGCAGATATTATGTCAGCGTTTTGGTTAAAGAAGAACCGAAGCAAGACAACAAACCATATACCGAAGGAATTGGCATCGACTTGGGTATTAAGGAGTTTGCGGTAGTCAGTAATGGCACTGAAAAGAAAAATATCAACAAAAGTAAAAAGGTTAAAAAGCTTGAGAAGAAGCTTAAGCGTGAGCAGAGACGCTTATCAAGGAAATATGAAAATAAAAAGAAAGGGGAAGCCACGAAATCTGCAAAAAACATAGAAAAACAGTCGTTAAAGGTCCAGAAACTTCATCAGAAGCTTAGAAATATCAGACATGACTATGTTAACAAAACAGTCAGCGAACTGGCGAAAACCAAGCCAGCATTTATAACTATCGAAGACTTAAATATTAAGGGAATGATGAAGAATAGGCATTTATCAAAGGCGATCGCTCAACAGAATTTTTATTATTTCAAAACCAAGCTCGAAAGCAAATGTAAACAGTTGGGAATTGAGTTGAGAGTTGCATCAAGATTTTATCCATCAAGTAAGAAATGTGCTTGCTGCGGGAATGTCAAGAAAGACTTAAAACTGTCTGACAGGGTTTATGTTTGTGAAGAATGCGGGTTTGAAATAGATAGGGATTTGAATGCGGCAATCAATCTGAGAAATGCTAAAGAATATGCAATAGCTTGTTAAACTGCATTGCATATATGTACCGTGGGCTACACGGGAATTAACGGCTGCGGAGTGTCAAACAAACTGTAGTAGGGTAACCGAGGCGGGACACGTTGAAACAGCAATTTTCTGGACATGGATACGTTTGTCTATGTTTTCAGTGGCAGACCGGATATGAAAGAGATTGTTTTGAAGAGCGGAAAAAGGATTGGTGAAGGAAGTCCATGCTATATCATAATGGATGTAGCTGCCAATCACAATGGTGATCTGGATACTGCCAAAGAGCTGATCAGGAAAGCAGCAGAGGCTGGAGCGGACGCAATAAAGCTTCAGACCTACAGAGCGGAGGACATGTATTCAAAGAAAACTCCACAGTTTTCAAGAGACAATATGAAGCCCTTTGATCTGATAAAGAGTGTCCAGCATCCAAGAGAGTGGATACCGCAGCTGGCAGAATATGCAAAAGGTTTTGATATTGATTTTTTGTCCACACCCTTCGACTATGATGCTGTAGATCTGCTTGATGATACGGGTGTCAGCCTTTTCAAGGTAGCATCTCTTGAAATAGTTGACCTGAGATTCCTGAAGTACATTGGGGGTAAAGGAAAGCCTGTAATCCTGTCAACAGGTATGGCAAGCCTCGGAGAAATAGAAGAGGCTGTTGATGCTGTAAAAAGCGCAGGCAATGACAATATTGCGCTGCTGCACTGCAATACCTGCTATCCTTCACCGGTACACATTGTAAATCTCAAGGCAATGGAAACCTTGCGGGATGCCTTTAAGCTCCCTACCGGTTTTTCCGATCATACCCTTGGGTGGCATATTCCAGTAGCTGCTGTGGCTATAGGTGCTTGTGCAATAGAAAAGCATTTTACCCTAAGTCGGAAACAGGAAGGACCTGATCATGGTTTCTCCATTGAACCTGAAGAGCTGAAGCTGATGGTGCAGCATATCAGGGATATTGAAAAGGCAATGGGGGATGGGGTTAAGAAGGTCTCAACAGAAGAACTTGAAAACTACGAGAAGGGCAGAAGAAGTTTGATAGCCAGGGTTGATATTGCTAAAGGCACTGTAATAACAGAAGACATGGTGACCGCAAAAAGACCCGGTTATGGTATAAAGCCCAGGTTTTTTGACATGGTTATTGGCAGGACTGCCAAGGTTGACATATATGAAGACGATGTATTGGTATGGGATATGCTAGTTTAGCAATAATGGAGATGGGCTTATGAAGATACTTATAAGGGCAGAGGGCGGTCATACAATCGGTATGGGGCATGTCATGCGGATGCTGGTTCTGGCAGATAAGCTGAGACCATTTGCAGATGTTGTGTTTGTGTGCAGGGATAATGAGGAGCTCCGGGCAGGTGTAGACCATATTAAAGCATGTGGTTATAATGTATTGAGAATAGATGGGGCAAAACTTGCCTGCGAGCTGGCCGGAATTGCCGGAGATTGCCTGATTACCGATAGCTATAATGTGGATGAGGGCTATTTTGACAACACAAAAGAAATATTTGATTATACCGGATATATGGATGATCTTAATAAATACCGTATTAATGCCGATTTTATTATTAACCAGAATATTAATGCCGAGGATTTGGAATACAAAGCAGGTAAGGGTACCCGCTTTTTTATGGGTACCCGGTATGTTTTGCTGAGGGAAGAGTTTACAAATCTCCCCATACGAAATGTACGGAATAGCTTACAGGATATATTGATTACATTGGGAGGAGCAGATCCCAAGAATTTATCAGAAACTGTAACGATAAAGCTTTCCAAGGCTTTTCCTGAATTGAGATTTCATATTGTTGTGGGACCTTCATTCACTCATGAAGATAGCCTGAAAAAAATAGCAGGAGGAAATATTCTTCTGCACCACAATCCAAAGATGTCGGAGCTTATGCAAGAATGTGATGCAGCCATATCCGCATGCGGAAGCACAATATATGAACTTTGTGCCTGCGGTACGCCCATTGTCGGGATTGTCACAGCGGATAATCAGGTAATGGCAGCATGTAAAATGAATTCTATAGGTGCATTGAAATATGCTGAAGGGCTGGAGAAGGTAGTCCAGAATTTGAAAAGCCTTGATTATGAGACAAGAGTCAGAATGTCGGAAACAGGCCAAGGTTTGGTGGATGGGTATGGGAGTACAAGGCTGGCTGGAGAGATACGGAAAATTATCTGCAATAAAACGTATAGGTGATAGTATGAAAAAATATTTATTCTGCTGCTATAGAGAGCACTTTATAAGGTTATATGAAGACAAGCTTAAGAAGCTGCCTTTTGATATAGTCCTGCTGACAGACAAAGCTGAGCTTACCTTTGACTATATAAAAGGCATCGATCCGGAATATATTTTTTTCCCTGACTGGTCCTGGGTTATTCCAAAGGATATTGTAGAGGGCTTTAGTTGTATTTGCTTTCATGAAGCACCACTGCCTATGTTCCGTGGAGGCTCACCCATACAGAATCAAATTGTAAGGGGAATAAAGAAGACAAAGCTGACAGCCTTTATGATGGATGAAGGTATAGATACGGGGGATATTCTTCTGCAGGAGGATTTGAGCCTGGAGGGGCATCTGAAGGATATATCGGACAGGATAACTGAGCTTGTATATATGATGGTTGTAAAGATAATTGAAGGTAAGTCTACACTCGTTAAACAGACGGGAGAAGGTAGCTTCTGCAGAAGAAGGACGCCTGCAGAAAGCAGGCTTGAACATCTGAAGTATGATATTACCTGCCTTTATGACTTCATAAGAATGCTGGAAGATCCATATCCCAATGCATATATACAGATAGATGACAAGCATGTAATATTCAAAGAAGCGGAGTTAATAGACGGGGAAATCCACTTCAAGGGAATTATCAGGAGAAAGCAGGGGGAAGACTGATGAAAATATTAGTTGTTGCCGCCCATCCCGATGATGAAATACTGGGAATAGGGGGGACAGTGAAGCGTCATGTGCTAAGTGGTGATGAAGCTTTCTGCGTCATATTGGGGGAGGGCGCTACCTCAAGATGTGACAAGCGTGAAAATGCCAAGCTTGATGGATTGAATGAATTAAAAGCTTCGGCTGATAGAGCAGCGAGTATAATCGGTTATAAGCAGGTTTTTTTTGAAGGACTTCCGGATAACCGCTTTGACGGCTTGGAGCTCCTGGATATAGTCAAATTGCTGGAAAAGCATATAGATGAGATTAAACCTGATATCATTTACACACATCACTATGGAGATATCAATATTGACCATAGGATTACCTTTAATGCGGTTATTACAGCTGCAAGGCCTATAGGAAGTGAGTATCCTGCAGAGGTCTATTCCTTTGAGACGGTATCTTCGACAGAGTGGAATTATGGGAACAGTGAAATGATGTTCAGACCCAACGTTTTCATTGATATAACAAGTACAATTGAGGATAAAGTCAAGGCCTTGGAATGCTATGCAAGCGAATTGAAGCAGTATCCTCATCCACGGTCTGCCGAAGGAGTCATTGTAACGGCAAAAAAATGGGGAACAGTAATTTCAAGAGAATATGCCGAGCCTTTAGAGGCTATAAGAATAGTAAAATAACGGGGTGCTTTATATGAGGAAATTTATTCCCTATGGGAAACAGTATATTGATGAAGAAGATATCCAGGCTGTTGTTGAGGTTCTTAAGAGCGACTATATTACTACAGGGCCTAAAATTGAAGAATTGGAGAATTCAATAACAGAATTTACAGGAGCAAAATATGCAGTAGCCGTATCCAATGGAACTGCAGCCCTGCACGCAGCTTGCTTTGCAGCAGGTATTGGTCCTGGGGATGAGGTAATAACCACCCCTATGACCTTTGCAGCATCGGCAAACTGTGTATTATATATGGGGGCAGATCCGGTTTTTGCAGATATCGACCCTGAGACATATAATATAGATCCACAGGCTATTGAAAGGAAAATAACCGACAGGACAAGGGCTATCATACCGGTTCATTTTACAGGTCAGCCCTGTGACATGGATGCAATTATGAAAATAGCTGAAAAATACGGTTTGGCTGTTATAGAAGATGGAGCCCATGCTCTGGGAGCGGTTTATAAGAATAGGAAAATAGGTACTCTAGGCTCTATGACCACCTTCAGCTTCCACCCTGTAAAGCAAATAACCACAGGGGAGGGAGGGGCTGTTACAACCAACGACAGTTCCTTATATGACAAGCTTCTCATGTTCAGAACCCATGGAATAACAAGAGACGCAGAAAAGATGGAAAGCAATGAGGGGCCATGGTTCTATGAACAGCAGTATTTAGGTTTTAATTACAGAATGACGGATATACAAGCTGCACTTGGAATCAGTCAAATGAAAAAGCTTGATTCTTTTCTGGAAAAGAGGAGAAGCTATGCAGCTCTTTATAACAAGCTGCTCGGTGGTCTTGAGGGAGTTACTGTTCCATACCAGGCTGAAGATGTAAGCTCGGCTTGGCATTTGTACATAGTAAAGCTGAACCTTGGAAAGCTGGCTTTAGGGAGAAGAGAGGTCTTCGAAAAGCTCAGGGATAAGAATATTGGTGTAAATGTCCATTATATACCGGTATATTATCATTCCTACTATAAAGAGATAGGCTATGGAAAGGGACTATGTCCTGAGACAGAGGCTCTTTATGAAGCAATAATAACACTGCCTCTATATCCTACTATGGAAATTGACGATATACACTATATAGTTGATAATTTTAAGGACATCATACGATAGGAGCTGATACATAATGAAAGTTGTTGCGTTATTGTTGGCTGGAGGAAGCGGAACAAGGCTATGGCCTCTGAGCCGTCAGACCATGCCCAAACAGCTGCTTGCTCTTACAAGCAATAAAACACTGCTGCAGGAGACCTGTCAGCGTATATGCGATGTAGTAGGTTATGAGGATCAGTGGGTTATCACGGGGCAAAGCCACTACTATCAGATCTTGAGTCAGGTCAAGGAGCTTACTTCAGAACAGGACGGGGTAGAGATATTGCTGGAGCCTGAAGGCAAAAACACCGCACCGGCTATAATATGGGCCGCACAAAGGTGCAGGAAGCTCCACGGTGATGACTCCATCATGGTGGTTTTACCTTCAGATCACCTGATAATGAATACGGGGAAATTTGAAAAGTCATTGAAATATGCAATTCAAAAGGCTGAAGAAGGCAGGCTTGTCACTTTTGGAATATCTCCAACAGGCCCTGAGACTGCATATGGATATATAAAAACAGAGAAGAATCCCGTAAGTGACAATGCTTATGAAGTAGACTGCTTTGTTGAGAAGCCTGATGTGAAGAAAGCACAGGAATTTCTGGAAGCAGGTAATTATTTGTGGAATAGCGGAATGTTTGTATATCATGTCGGAACCCTGCTCAGTGAAGCAGAAACCTATTGCAAGGATATATATGATTTGTTTGGAAGTCATGATGTTTTTGATATGAATGAAGTAGAACTGGCCTACATTGCCAGCCCGTCCATATCTATCGACTATGCCCTAATGGAGCATACAGATAAAGCTGTAGTTGTTGCAGCTGATTTTGGCTGGAGTGATGTGGGAAGCTGGAAAAGCTTATATGATATAAGTGAAAAGGATGCAAACGGCAATTTTATTAATGGGCAGCATGTCATATTGAACTCCAAGGATTCTATGGTATATGGCAAGGGCAGGCTTATTGCTGCTGTTGGCCTGGAAAATATGGCTGTTATTGATACACCCGATGCACTTATGGTTTGTCCGCTTAATGAAACTCAACACATCAAGCAGGTTGTAGAGAAGCTGAGGGAGCAAAACAATAAGACTTACTATGAGCATAGAATGGTTGACAGACCTTGGGGGACCTATGAAATATTGGCAGAAGGTCCACTATATAAGATTAAGAGAATTGTGGTGAAACCTGCACAAAGGCTAAGCAGACAATATCATTACCATAGAAGTGAGCACTGGATTGTGGTAGGAGGTACAGCCAAAGTGACAATAGGAGAGACAGAACATTATGTACATGAAAATGAATCCACTTATATATCAAAATCCATGATTCACCAATTGGAAAATCCGGGGCTTATGCCGCTGGAGATAATTGAAATACAGTGCGGAGTATATCTTGAAGAGGATGATATAGTAAGACTTGATGATATTTATATAAGGTAAATGGCTGCTTGGAAAGAGTCAAAAGAAAGGTGGTCAAATCAGTGAACATACTTGTTACAGGGGGAGCCGGCTTCATCGGACGCTGGACAGTGAAAAAGCTCCTTGCAGAGAGGCATAGGGTCTGGATATTGGACGACCTGTCAAACGGGTCCTTGGATAACATAAAGGAATTTGACAATCATCAGTCACTGATGAAATTTGTGCAAGGGGATATCAAGGACAAGAATATATTGGAAGAAGTATTTGGGAACAAGCCTGATATATGCTATCACCTGGCAGCCAGCATAAATGTGCAGGATAGTATCGATGACCCCGGAAAAACCTTTGAGAACGACGTGACAGGAACTTTCAATGTACTGGAGCAATGCAGG
Organism: Clostridia bacterium BRH_c25; assembly: GCA_001515955.1. The sequence goes on from LOES01000083.1 coordinate 57,179, forward strand.
AAGCACGGTACAAAAATGGTTTTCATGAGCACCTGTATGGTATATGACAGGGCAGAAAACGAGAAGGGGATAAATGAGCTGCATCCTGTAAAACCGGCTTCTCCATATGCCGGAAGCAAGATAGCGGGTGAGAACCTGGTGCTGTCCTATTGGCATGCGTATAAGCTTCCGGTAGTTATAGCGAGGCCCTTCAATACATATGGACCATTTCAGAAGTCCAGCGGAGAAGGCGGAGTGGTATCGGTCTTTACCGAAAAGAAATTGAAAGGGAAGACATTGAATATATATGGTGATGGAGCGCAGACAAGGGATTTGCTTTATGTGGAGGATTGTGCAGACTTTTTGGTATCGGCAGGCTGCTCAGAAAAAGCAAATGGAGAAATCCTCAATGCCGGATCAGGTAAAGATTTAAGCATAAACAGCCTGGCATATATGATTTCGGGTAACAGAGATCAACTAAGACATGTTCCGCATATACATCCCCAGAGTGAAATACAAAGGCTGCTCTGCAATTATGAAAAGGCGGAAAAGCTGCTGAATTGGAGCCCCAGGATCGGACTTCAGGAAGGAATAGAAAAAACCGAAGCCTGGTTGAAGACAAAACTAAAAAACTTTGTTAAAAACTAAAGATATTTGTGTTTTTTATCGATAAATAATATATAAGAATCGTATAAGGATATAAATAAAATTCCAAGGAGGGAGTATTGTGAAAATAGAGATGAATTCTCTAAGTTCAGTTGTAGGTTCGGTTGCTAAGCAAGGAAGCGGTGCAGCCAAAGAAAACCATATTGAGGTGAATAAAGACAATACAGCAGGCGTAAGCAGCGCGCAGGAAATTTCCCGCAAATCAAAAGAAGAGCTGAACTTGAATGAGAAGCAATGGATTGAAGTAATTGAAAGAGCTAACAAAGCATTGGAAGGCGCATATACCACCTTTGAATTCTCAATACATGAGAAAACAAAGGAAATAATGGTAAAAGTAGTGGATAAAGAAACTCATAAAGTTCTAAGGGAATTTCCACCGGAGAAGATACTTGATTTGGTGGCTAAAATATGGGAAATGGCCGGTATAATAGTGGATGAAAGGAGGTAATCCAAATGGCAAGTATTAGTGGTATTTCAACGTTGAGATTTTCCGGGCTGGCAACGGGAATTGATGTTGACAGTATGGTAGAGCAGATTATGAAAGCCGAAAGAATGAAAATGGATAAAATAAAGCAGGACAAGCAGTTGTTGGAATGGAAGCAGGATGACTACAGGAGTATAACAAATCTGATGAGAGGCTTCCGGGACAGCTACTTTGATGTACTCTCATCGACCAATATGAGATCTACTACCGGATACAAGGCTTATTCAACTACTATAACCCCCAGCGACGCTGCCCAGGATACCGGTGCGGTTACAGCGGTGGGAACATCTACAGCAGTTGAGGGTACACACTCCATTATAGTGAAAAATCTGGCAACAGCACAGGTAAGACAGAGTGCAGCTTCTATAACCAAGGACGTACAGGGTGATTCAGGATATACATTGACAGCAGGAGAAACCTTCAGGCTTTCAATTGATGGAGTTACTAAAACAATAACTTTATCTGACCTGGACGGGGTTGACGGTGTAACTCTGGATGATTTGAACAAAGCAATAGAAAATGCCTTCGGGAGCGGGAAAGTAACGGTTGATGACACCACAAACCCGGGGATGCTGACCTTTAAAGCTTCAAGTACCACAAATGGTGTAAATAGAATAACAGTCAGTGCGGGAACCACAAATAACGCTTTAGCAAATATGGGCTTTGGTGCCGGTGCTGTATTATCAAACAGGCTGAATAACGGTGATACACTTGCAGCTATACAGTCCAAGCTGAACGAGAGTGGGGGCGGGCTGACATTTACGACTTTATCGGACGGCACCACTCAAGGGATCAAGCTTACCATAAATAACAAGACCTTTGAGTTTAGTGAAACAACAACCCTATACAGCATGATGAATCAGATAAATCAGGATTCAACAGCAAATGTAAGCATGCAGTATGATGAAGTAAACGACAAGTTCAAGTTTACTGCAAAACAGACCGGTGCAGGCAACAATATTGATATAAGTGAAAGTGGAAGCAGCTTTATAGCAGCTGCGGGAATTACCGCTGAGCAGGCTGGTGAAGATGCACTGATTACAGTTGATGGTACTGATATTACAAGAGGCAGCAATACTTTCACAGTTAGCGGTATAACCTATACGGCACTCAAGGAGACAGGTACGAGAGAAGTAAAGGTTTCCATCAGTCAGAATGTAGATGCAGTATTCGACAAGATCAAAGGCTTCGTGGACAAGTATAACGAATTGATATCAAAAATAAACGGTGAACTTTCAGAAAAAAGAAACCGGGATTATTTGCCTCTTACCGATGAGCAAAAAGCAGAGATGAGTGATGATGACATTAAGAGGTGGGAAGAAAAGGCAATGTCAGGCATGCTTCGTGGAGACCCATTACTGGAGAAAATCGCAAGTGACTTGAGAAGCACTTTGTATGCCGGCATTGAGGGTGAATCCGGTACATCATATTTATTCAGCATTGGTATAGAAACAGGCGATTGGTCTAATAAGGGCAAGCTTGTGATAAATGAGACCAAATTGAGGGATGCACTTAAAAACTCGCCGGAACTTGTCACAAATATTTTTGCAAAGGAATCGAGCATTGCATACTCGCCGGATAATAGTTCGGCAGACAGGGCAACCCGGTTCAAAGAGAACGGTATAATCAGCAGAATGTATGATATCATCCAGGATAACATAAGGACAATTGCGGATAAAAACGGGCAGAAGGGAGCTTTGCTCGAAAAGGCCGGTGTAATAGGAGAGACCACGGAAATTGACAATTTGATGTATGGTCTGATTAAAGATAAGGAAAAAATGATAGAGACCTTGACTGATAAACTGATAAAGAAAGAAAATAATTATTATTTACAGTTTTCTGCTATGGAGACTGCCATCAGTAAAATGAACACACAGGTAGCTTGGCTGACGCAGCAGATGGGCGGATAATAACTTATTTGGGGGAATATGAATGGTAATGCCTAACAATGCATACGATCAATATAAAAAGAACATGATAAATACAGCTACACCGCAAGAAATAACACTTATGCTCTATAACGGCTTGGTCAGGTTTCTCAAACAGGCTGCGGCAGGCATTGAAGAGAGAAATATTGAAAAGGCCAATAATAATATTATCAGAGCACAGGATATTATATACGAGTTTATGAGAACACTTGATATGAACTATGAAATATCAAGCAATCTGTTAGCTCTGTATGACTATATGAACAGAAGACTTGTAGAAGCCAATGTCAAGAAGGATAACGAAATTGTAACAGAGATAATAGGATTGTCGGAAGAACTAAGAGATACCTGGGCTCAGGCAATGAAGCTGGTAAAACAACAGACGGCCGCCTCGCTCTAGATGAAAGGTACGAGATACGAGATTCGAGTAGGGAACGGTGCCCCACCGTTCCGTGATGATACAGGCGGAACGACGAGGACGTCGTTCCCTACTTATTTTGGAGGGTTTTATGGATAATGCGAATAACTCAATGAATGAGCTTCTTAGTCTGATTGATAAGAAGAGTCAGTTGTTCAGCCTCATTATGGATATTACACTTGAGCAAAAGAAGGACATTGATGAGAACCAGGCAAAGAATATTGAAGAGCTTGTCAACCGCAAGCAGGAAACTATAGACGAAGTTGATGAAATCGACAGAGTTTTTTTTGAGGAACTCAATTTGCTGAAAAAACAGTTAAATGTTAATGAATTGGAAGAAGTGGATTTTACAAAATACCCCATTCTGAGAATTTTAAAGCTTAGGGTCGAAAAAATAATTGAATCGGCTGGAGAAATAATGGAAATTGAGAAGTATAACAAGGAGAAGCTCACTTCGATTATGAATGAGCTAAAAAATCAAATGAAACAGATAAGTGTCGGAAAAAAATCCATAAAGGCATACGAGGCACCAGTTATATACAATGATGGAATATATATTGATAAAAAGAAGTGAATAAAACTGAATATTAAGATAAATTTTCCTATAAATTGTTAAAAGTACTTGTATAAATAAAAATAACATTATATAATATAACCTGTGGTATATTATCTAGGTCTGTGGTTGAAAGTCGATGCTAGTCGCAGGCAAAACGATCCACGTAAACAGGAGAAGCTCCTGTGAGCATGGTGCGGCTTAGAAATAAGTCCGTCCAATAGATTCATTTATTGAGAGATGCTGTAGTGAGGGGTTGATTCCTAGTAGCGAAACATCCTGACGGCGAGTGTGGGGTCAAAGACCAGGTCAGCTAGAGTAATACCATAAATATTTAAAGGTATGAGTGGGCGGTGCAAGAACGTTTTTCATGGCAGTAATCATCCCAGAAAGTTCTTTTTACCCGACACCAGCCTGGAGAGAAAAGAGAGGGATTTTTACATGTTCGAAGACAAGACGTTAGTTTGCAAAGACTGTGGAAACGAATTCACCTTCACAGCAGGTGAACAGGAATTCTACGCAGAAAAGGGCTTTCAGAATGAACCTGCAAGATGCAAAGACTGCAGAACAAACAGAAAGAATGCCAGCGGAAGAAACGGACAGAGAAGAGAAGTTGTTATGTATGACACAGTTTGCGCAGATTGTGGCAAGGAAACCCAAGTTCCATTCAAACCTACAAATGCAAGACCCGTATATTGCAAAGAGTGTTTTGACGCAAAGAGACAGTAATTGAAACCGCCATATAGGCGGTTTTTTTATGCCTTCCACTTATCCACAGGATTTTCACTTTTAGGAATATTATGGTTAAAAATGTGAATAACCGAAATATTAAAAAATGACAATAGATGTCACAATCACCAAACAATAAATTCAAAAATCGACTCAATAACTCCAAAAAATAATTTACACTGTGTTCGCTCGACAAATTTCTATCCCAAGCCAGTACACATTTTTTCAACAATAGGAAGCTAATAGATTCAAGTTATCAACAGACTTATGCACATTATCCACAGATAACATAAAAAAGTTGTGGATAACTATGTGGATAGTGTGACTAACTCAGAGAAACAGGGGACAACAACTTAGTTGCAATTGTTTTATGCTTTTGTTCGCTTTACATAATACTATTTCATAGGCAATATTTATATTTACAGCATACTGCAAGAAAATATTGTAGATATGCATTCCTAAACTCTTGAAAATTATTTGAAAATTGAAAAAGATCAGGAGGATTATTTTCTCAAATGTAGAATAAAATATGTATAGACGGTAGCATAATAGTTGCGAAAGGAGATGTGTTTATGCGTACGATAGTCAGTGGGAAAAATATTGATATTACTAATGCTCTCAAGGATAGGGTGGAAAAGAAGCTTTCAAAATTTGAAAAGTATTTTGGCCCTAATACCGAGGCTCACGCAACTTTAAGCGTTGAAAAGAACAGGCACATCATTGAGGTCACAATTCCTTTTAATGGTGTTATCTTAAGAGGAGAAGAAGCTACCGGCGATATGTATACTTCTATAGATAACGTAGTAGATAAGTTGGAAAGGCAGATGAGGCGCCAGAAGACAAAGCTGGAAAGAAGAAATAAGGATGGCAATATCAAATTCGAGAATTGGACTGCACCGGTAGATGAGTTTGAGGATGAAGAAGTAAGAGTAGTAAGGACAAAGAGATTTGCCATGAAGCCAATGCCCACTGAAGAGGCAGTGCTGCAAATGGAGCTTCTCGGACACAATTTCTTCGTATTCTCAAATGCGGAAACAGAAGAGGTAAATGTAGTATATAAAAGAAAGGATGGAAACTACGGTCTGATTGAACCGGAGTTCTAACGAAACAGCCGAGTAACTCGGCTGTTTTCATTACAAGGAGGGTTCCCTGGCGAAAAAGCTATAGCGCGAGTTATAGCTTTTGTCAAGAGGTGTAATAACTGCTGATAATATAGCGAATATAGAAAAATAGCAGTCTGGGGTAAGAGCGAGGTATTTATTTGGTACTAATTAATATATATATAGTACATATTGCTTAATAAAAAATATTTTCTTAGTAGTTCATATAAATCAAGGAGGGATTTGGGTATTTTAATAGAATTAAATATATTGCATTTTACTTTAGGAGGAATTCCCTTTGAACAATATGAAAGACTGTTTGCAGAATGATCTCAAAGCGCTTATATGCAAGCTCCCGGACATAATGAACTGCAGTGTTGTCTGTGATGAAGCCGGCAACATTGAAGAGATACATGTGCTGGCTGCTGTGGGAAAAAATATTAAGCAGATAGTCAGAGATATCCAATCTGCAATAAATGCGAAATTCAACATTTCTGTGGATTATAAGAAAGTGAGTATTGCTCAGATAAATGAAGCTGAGTTTAAAGAAGCAAGGGTCAGAATTGAAAGCATTGCTGTGAAGAATGTAGATAATATGATAGAAGCGACAGTGGTGCTTTCATACGATGACAAGGTTTATGAAGGGAAGAGCAGCAAAGTAAAATCCAGGTCCAACAGAGCCAAGGCAGTTGCTGAAGCGACACTGGCAGCTCTTGAGGCATATATGGGCATTAGCGGTATATTGTATTTGGAAGGCTTGGAAAGCCTTAAGCTTTCGGGCAAGGAGGTATATGTGTCTTTGGTAGGTTTTTCTCAGGACAATATAGAAGAGTCCCTTTCAGGCTGTTCCATAATAAGTCTTGATGAGAATGAATCTGCAGTCAAAGCTGTACTTGCAGCTGTAAATAGAAAAATGAACACAGTAGCGTAAACAAATGTTAAAATATGGCCGACATATTATTTAGCGGAGAGTTTGCCTGCCCTGTATAGCGGTGGGGCAGAGCCTTGATAAAAAGGGAGGGGCAAACAGTGAAAAAGATAATTGGCATCCTTATGACTATCCTTACATTAGTTTTAGCCGGAGGAGCTAACCAGACTTGGTTGTAAAAAGATAGTATAATATGTTGGCCATAATAATGAGGTGAAAATATGTCTAATAAGTTGAAATTATACGTAGGAATAGTTATAGCATTGGGATCAGTATTTTTTATTTATTCGATAAATAGTGCCGGAAATATTGATATTATTGGTGTTATTATATTTTCAGCTCTTTCAATTGTTGCCGAATCCCTTATTATTGCAACTCCAGGGGAAAGAGCATTGTCTGTAGGGTTTACTATTGCACTATCAGCAATATTAATATTTGGTATACCAGAAGCAGTTTGGATAACTTTTGCAGGCGTAGTGCTGAGAACAGTGAAAATAGGAGATAAAAGGTATCATCTTCTCAATTACCCCGTTTATAAGAGCTTGTTTAACGGAGCTAATATTATTATATCTGTAGGGCTTGCAGGGCTTTGTTATGAAAGCTTGGGAGCAACTCCGGGTATAATAGATATAAACTCATCAATCCTTGCAATTATAGCAAGCATAATAGTCTATATATTGACTAATGCCATAATCATGTCAATACTCATGCACATTATTACCGGAGAAAAATTCATAAGCAATTTCTGCAAGGATATAGTCTGGGTAGTGAGGGATTACTTCGCCATGGCTCCTCTTGCCATTCTGATGGCAATAGCTTACATAAACTACAGAATAGTCGGTGTTTTGCTTTTCTTCGGGCCGCTGCTTTTCGCAAGGTATTCCTTCAAGCTGTACATTGATATGAGGGAAATATATATAGACACAGTAAAATCATTATCCCAGGCAGTTGAAGCAAAGGATCCCTATACAAACGGTCATTCCATGAGGGTGGGGGAATATTCATGCAAGCTGGCAGAAAAGCTTGGGTTGTCGCAGAAAAGATTAGAAAACCTCAAGATAGCTGCGATACTTCATGATGTAGGCAAGATAGGCGTAGAGGAAGGCATACTAAATAAGCCGGGAAGACTTACAGAGGAGGAATACGATAAAATCAAGCAGCACCCGGAAATCGGAGTGAAAATTATCAAAGATATTGAATTTTTAAAGGATGCATCGGAAATAATACTCAGTCACCATGAAAGATATGATGGGACAGGCTATCCTGAAGGCAGGAAGCATGTGGATATAATACTTGAATCGCAGATACTCAGCCTTGCGGATGTATTTGATGCTTTGACTTCGGAGCGGCCATACAGGAACGCAATGACAGTTGAGGAAGCTCTGGAAGTTATTGAGAATGGAAAGGGCAGCCAGTTTGATTACAAGCTTGCAGATACCTTTATTAAGATGATAAAGGATAATAAGGAGATGAAGAAGGTTGCTGGTTGAGAGTGTAGGTACTTCGATTGTTGTTGGAAAGTTAAGAGGAGGAAGCCTTTCAAACATTAAGGATGCCAGCTTGGAGAAGTGGTATTTTTTTGTATCCGGGTTCCTTGTAGAATTTGCCGCAGTTTATATGGCTTCAAAGGGTGCCGCATTCTTCAGAGAGAATATTTTGTTCATCCACGGCTTGTCTTATATGCTTCTTTTTATAGGCATATATTTTAACCGGAGCATACTAGCCTTCAGGATTGTGTTTATAGGAGTATTCCTGAACTTTATTGTAATAATGGCAAACGGAGGGCAGATGCCGGTTTCGGGAGAAGCAATGGAAGCTATCGGATTGATAGACAATATGCTTGATATAAGGGATGGGAAGATTATCACCCACACATTGATAAACAACCATACAGCATTTAGATATCTTGGAGATATTTTTGTTTTTGCCAAGCCCTATCCCAGGCCAAAGATCTTCAGCATAGGTGATGTAATTATGGCCTTGGGGATTTTCATATATATTCAAGAAATAATGAAAAAAAAATTAAAAAAAGAAAGAATTGTGCAGTATATGAAGTAACACATATACTGCATTTGTTTTTTGAAAAATAAAGACTAATGTATGAAACTGTGTTAAAATATTATGTACGTATTTTAGTCACTAGATGCTAGTCGCTAGTCTCTAGAGCTAAAGTAAGGCTTTGCAGGGGTTTTTTATCGCGTAACCGACCTCGCAGCCATACCCATAATCAGTTAGGCAGGTGAATCTGAATGTCACGGAACAGCTATAATAATATAAAAAAATATGCAGCCTTTGTTTTCATGGTCTTTACAGTGCTTTCAGGCTCATCCGAGAGCTTTGGTAACGATAGCTTTGTAAAGGTTGGAAGGAAAGCATTTATTGATATAATTGCAACCAATAGATTGTTCATACGGGATACAAAGGCATCTGTAAGCCAACTGCGCAGTAGAAGCTTTGTAAAAGAAAATGCAGGCCTTAGGGACTATTTGAATACTAATACCGAAGACTCAAGCTTGAATTATATTCAAAGCTATATATTGCCATTAATAATTTTAGTTTATTTTTCAAACAACTTGATTTTTAAAAATAATATATGGAAGAATGCAGTATTCTGATAATCCTTATAATAAAAGCAGATACGAGATGCGAGATACGAGATACGAGGTGTAGGGAACGCATAGTATGCGTTCCTCTGTAGGGGCGACCAGTGGTCGTCCGTAAAGGCTTCGAAGGACTTTCCGGATTCGCGTAACGCGCAACTCGAAACGCGCAACCAGACCTGAGAGGAATACCCTGGTAGATATTATTATAAGGAGAGATAGGATAATGTTTTTAGATAAAATATTTGGAAATCAAAACGATAAAGAAATCAAAAAAGTAATGAAGACAGTTGAAAAGATAAATGAATTGGAGCCTGAGATGCAGAAGCTCAGTGACGAGGAGCTTCAGAACAAAACCAATGAATTCAAGGATAGGCTTGCAAAAGGAGAAACCCTGGATGATATAATGGTTGAGGCATATGCAGTAGCAAGAGAGGCTTCCGTTAGGGTTCTCGGAATGCGCCACTTTGATGTGCAGCTGATAGGTGGAATAATACTGCATCAGGGCAGAATTGCAGAAATGAAAACAGGCGAAGGTAAGACACTGGTTGCAACACTCCCGTTGTACCTGAATGCCCTTACCGGTAAAGGCACGCATTTGGTCACGGTAAATGACTATCTCGCAACCTATCAGAGCCAGTGGATGGGAAAGCTGTATAACTTCCTGGGAATGTCCGTAGGGCTCATAGTCCACGGAATTGAAGCCGAAGACAGGCAGAAAGCCTACGGCGCCGACATAACCTACGGAACAAACAATGAATACGGCTTTGATTATCTGAGAGACAACATGGTAATATACAAGGACCAGATGGTTCAGAGAGATTTGAATTATGCCATAGTGGACGAAGTGGACAGTATATTGATAGATGAAGCCAGAACACCGCTTATAATTTCCGGAGCCGGAGATAAATCCACACAGCTTTATTTTGTTGCAGATACTTTTGTCAAAAGTCTTAAGAAGGAAGTTGACTTTGCAATAGACGAAAAAGCACATACTGTAGTCCTTACAGAGGAAGGCGTAGAAAGAGCTGAAAGGTTTTTTAACATCGAAAACCTGGCCGATGCCAACAATATGGAGCTGCAGCATCATATAAATCAGGCACTGAAGGCACGAAATCTTATGCACCGTGATATAGACTATGTGGTAAAAGACGGTCAGGTAATAATCGTTGACGAATTTACAGGCAGGCTGATGTTCGGAAGAAGGTACAGCGATGGCTTGCATCAGGCTATTGAAGCAAAGGAAGGGGTAAAGATCGAGAGAGAGTCCCAGACTCTTGCAACCATAACCTTCCAGAATTACTTCAGGATGTACGGTAAGCTTGCCGGTATGACAGGTACTGCCAAGACGGAAGAGGATGAGTTCAGAGCGATTTATAATCTTGACGTAGTTGAGATACCGACAAATATGCCTATGATAAGGGAAGACAATCCGGATGCCGTATATAAGAATAAAAGGGGCAAATTCAATGCAGCAGTTGAGGAAATTGTAAGACTGCATGAAAAGGGGCAGCCTGTGCTGGTTGGTACAATATCAGTTGAGACATCGGAGATGCTCAGTGATATGTTGAAAAAAAGAGGGGTACCCCATGAAGTATTGAATGCCAAATACCATGAAAAGGAAGCTCAGATAGTAGCCCAGGCAGGACAGCGGGGAATGGTCACCATCTCAACCAATATGGCAGGCAGAGGTACTGACATAGTATTGGGAGAAAGCGTAAAGGAACTGGGAGGACTCCATATATTAGGTACTGAGAGACATGAGTCCAGGCGTATAGACAATCAGCTGAGAGGCCGTGCCGGAAGGCAGGGAGACCCGGGTTCCAGCAGATTTTTCATTTCCCTGGAAGATGATTTGATGAGGCTTTTCGGCTCGGAAAGAATAATGAAGCTTGTTGAGTCTCTGGGTATGGAAGAGGATATGACCATTGAACATTCACTGCTTTCAAAATCCATAGAAAACGCACAGAAGAAGGTAGAAGGCAGAAACTTTGATATTAGAAAGCACGTGCTGCAGTATGACAATGTAATGAACAAACAGAGAGAGGTCATATACGGACAAAGGCGCCAGGTGCTGCTTGGGGAGAATATCAGGGAAAACATTATGGAAATGATAAGAGAGATAGTGGATAGTACAGTTGCGACCTATACAGTCGGCAGCGAGTATGCTGAAGAATGGGATCTTAAAGGGCTCATGGATTATCTGCATCCCATTTTTCTGCCCAAGAATGCTTTCAGCATGGAGACGCTGTTAAAGTATACCAGGGATGAACTCAGAGAGGCTATAACGGATAAGGCTGTGCGAATATATGAACATAAAGAATCGGAGATCGATATTGAAGTGATGCGTGAGCTTGAAAGAGTTGCACTTCTAAGGTCTGTTGATACAAAGTGGATTGATCATATCGATGCCATGGATCAGCTCAGAGAGGGGATTTCACTCAGAGCTTACGGACAGCAGGATCCTGTACAGGCATATCAAATGGAAGGCTATGATATGTTTGAAGAGCTGATAAGAAATATTAAAGAGGATACAGTAAGGTTCATTTACAATATAAATACAGCAAATCTGCCTAAGAGGGAAAAAATTGCGGAACCGATAGTCACAAACCATGAAGAGGGCGTAAAGAAGCCTGTGGTAAGGGAAAATAAAGTAGGCAGAAATGATCCGTGTCCCTGCGGAAGCGGCAAGAAATACAAGAAATGCTGCGGAGCAAACGAGGCGTAGGGGCAGGTTTCCATGCCTGCCCGCCACTTGCCACGAAGCAAAATAACAGGAGGTTTTATTATGTTAGAGTTGGAACAGTACAAATATGGTTTATCCGAGATAGAGGAAGCAATAAGGGAAATTGAGGTGTCACTTTGACCTGACAGCTATTCAGGAGCAGGTCTATGAGTTGGAGCAGGAGATGCATCAGGAGAATTTCTGGAATGATGCGGAAAATGCAGGAAAAGTCATGAAAAGGATTAAAGCTCTGAAGGATAAAACTGATAAAATAGGCAGCTTGAAAATGGAATATGAGGACTTGGAAGTACTAATTGAGCTGGGAATGGATGCCCGGGATGAATCCGTGATACCTGAAGTGGAGACCTCCTTCAAGGCTTTGAAGGAGGATCTGGAGAACCTCAGGATTGAAACATTGCTTAACGGACAATATGACAGGAATAATGCAATATTTACGGTACATTCCGGCGCGGGGGGTCTGGAAGCTCAGGATTGGGCAGAAATGCTGCTTCGTATGTACACAAGGTGGGCTGAGAAGAAGGGCTATACAGTATCAATTCTTGATATGCTGCGGGATTATGAAGCAGGTATAAAGAGTGCCACCTTGCTTGTGGAGGGTGACAATGCCTATGGCTATTTAAAATCTGAAAAGGGAGTACACAGACTTGTGAGAATATCTCCTTTTGATGCAGCCGGAAAGCGTCATACATCCTTTGCTTCGGTGGATGTAATGCCTGAGCTTGATGATGATATAAAAATAGAGATTGATGAAGAGGATTTGAAGATAGACACATACCGGTCAGGGGGAGCCGGGGGGCAGCATGTAAACAAAACAGATTCTGCAGTTCGGATAACACATATGCCTACGGGGATAATAGTTCAGTGCCAGAATGAACGGTCCCAGCACAGCAACAAGGAAATGGCGATGAAAATGCTTACGGCCAAGCTTCTGGAGCTTAAGGAGCAGGAACAAAAGGACAAAGTCGATGACATAAAGGGTGAATACAGGGAAATAGCATGGGGCAGTCAGATACGCTCCTACGTATTCCATCCTTACAATCTTGTCAAGGATCACAGGACAAGTGAAGAAACAGGAAATGTCGGTGCAGTGATGGATGGAGAATTGGACAATTTTATCAGTGCTTATCTGAAGCAGAAAAACGGTATTTAAGAAAGATGGCTGGTCTGAAATATATTGGACCCGCCATTTTTTTGCATAATACGCCCAGAATATTCCATAATTTGCAAAAGTATTGTTTATTTACCATTTCTGTATTAAAATTAAATCAGACATGAACAACACAAGGTGAATAAGGGGGGAGCACCGTGAGAAAGAAGGATAATTATTTTAGATTTCCGGTAACAGGAAAAAATAAATATTTTAGGCCTAAAAGAAATTTTTTTGGGTTTCTAAAAAGTATCAGACTTCCCAGGCTGAACATAAAGCGTCCTGCATCCAGAGCTCCTGATCCCGGAAAGCCGGAGGTACATAGAAAAATTGAATTCAGTTTCCGCAAGCTGTTTGGCGGTATAAGAGGAAGAATAATTATACTTGTAATGCTTATGACTCTCATACCACTGACCTTTCTGACAATATCAAGCACGAATACTCAGAAGGATACCATATTGAGCAATATGAATGAGCTTAATACAGCGGTGAATAGGGCACTTATTGAGAGAATAAACGCAAATATAACACAAAGTCTCAAGACCCTGGAACTGATACCGGAGTCGGTGGATATACTTGCCATGGGCAGATTCCAGCAGGAAAGGGTCATCAGAAGGATTGCTTCAAGCTCACAATCCTCCTTTAAAGAGCTTACTCTTACGGATGTAAAGGGTGATGTGCTGTGCACCATGAATTTACAGTCTTATGATACAAGTATGGGACAGGAGAGATGGTATACTGAGGCTATGAGGGGACAAAGCTTTATATCTGATTCATATCTGGATACCAAGCTCCATGCTCCTGCTTTTGATATATCTGTTCCGGTGCTGGATCAGAACAAGGCTGTGGCTGGAGTTTTATACGCAAAGATTGTACTGGATGATATCCAGACTTTAATTGCCCAGACCAAGATAGGTGAAAGCGGGATCGCTTATATAACGGATAAAAACGGGATAGTACTTGCACATCCGCAGTACGAGGAAATGGTGATGGGAAGCTATAATACTGTAGAACATATGATTGAAGGTCCTGTGAACCTTGTCAAAGGCAAGGAGGGTTCCTCACAGTATGAAAACAGCAAGGGCGAGGAGGTAATAGGCACCTACTTCAGAATACCTGTTAACGGCTGGGGGCTTATAACTGAGACAGGGGTCATTGAAGCACTGAAGCCGGTAAAGGAAGCTGAAAGAAAGGCTTATGCGCTAATTGCCGCAGCATTTTTAATTGCTTTGGCAGGCAGCTTGCTTCTGGCATTTCTGATTGTAAGACCTCTTGTCAATATGGCAAAGGTTGCCGGGGAAATCAGGGATGGAAATCTTAAGAAAAGACTGGCTGTTACCTCAAAGGACGAAATTGGAGATCTTCAAAGCTCCTTCAACCTTATGACAGATTCTCTCTGCAGAGTATTAGGGGAGGTAAGCGTTGCAGTTGCTGAGGTTACGGAAGCAGCGCAAAGGCTGAGCGAAAGTGCTGATTTAAGCACTGCTGCCACAGAGGAGATATCTGCAATAGTAGAGAGTGTCGCCGATGGGGCTCAGTCCCAGATGGCATCAGTATCAGTAGCCTCCGGGGTTGTACAGGAGATAACCAGGAGAGTTGATGAAACTGCACAAAAAACCCAGACTGTAGCAGGAACAGCTGAAGAAGCTGCTCAAATTGCCAAAGAGGGTGCTGAGGATATAAACATAATAAACGGAACAATCGGTATGATAAAAGAAATTGTTGTGGACTCTGCTTCGCTGGTCAAGCGTTTGGGCAATAAATCAGCAGAAATGACCGGAATTGTAAAGGTAATAAAGGATATAACAGGAAAGACAAATATGCTTGCATTGAATGCGGCAATTGAGGCTGCACGTGCAGGAGACGCCGGTAAAGGCTTCGCAGTAGTTGCCAATGAGATAAGAAATCTGGCAGATCAGACCAGAGAAGCTTCAAAGAATATAGAAGCTCTGCTGCTGGAGGTTCAGCAGGAAACAGAGGACACAGTAGGTGCTATGAATGAAGGCTTGGTGGAGGTTGAAAAAGGTACCGAGGCTATAAGCTCCACATACAGCACATTCGAAAGGATCATGGAAGAGATACATCTTGTTGCTGAGGGAGTAAGGCTCGCATCCAACTCGGTGCTTGAACTCCGTACAGAAAGCCTTCAGGTGATAGATGCTGTTGGTGAGGTAAGTGCTATTGCAGAAACGACTTCAAGAGGTACTCAGAATGTTCTTGCCAGCACAGAGGAGCAGTCATCGGCAATGCAGGAGATAAACAGCTCTGCTGTCAGATTGAACGAGATGGCTGTTGCACTGCAGAATATAGTTAATAAGTTTAATTATTAGATTTCCTCACTCCATCCCTATAATCTCTACCTTCTTGCAGCCTTTGCAGGCCAATAGCAGCTCCATCAGCTCCTCCGGATTTATATCCATGGTCTTTGTATCAATGGATGCTGTCAATGAGGCTGAGTCCATAACAGGTATGTTTTGATTTATCGTTATGATGTTTCCCTTGACAGAGGCAATCCGGTTTATAATATCGGAAAGCACCCCCGGAGTATGCTTGAGAATCATGAAAAGGGTGACAATCCGCCCCCGCTCCTGAGTAGTATAGTCAAATACACTATCCTTATATTTATAGAAAGCACTGCGGCTTATTCCTACCTTCTGACATGCCTCCTGGATTGTTGTGGCATCCCCTGTCCGGAGTATAAGCTTTGCAGCTATGACTTTCTCATATACCTTGGGAAGTATGCAGGAATCAACAATGAACATTTTTGTATCTACCATTAAATATTACCTCCATGTATGCGAATAATAAACATTTGTACTTATATGGTATACTAACATGAATTATAGATAGGAGCAAGGGATGTTTTTGTTACGTGCTATATGCTTCAGTCGAGTCTTTGAAGGCCAGAAACGGAAACCACTGAGGACACGGAAATCCCACGGAAAGCCACGGCTGAACCCGCTGTCATCCTGAGCAAAGCGAAGGAACTTAGTGGATAATTGATAATGCACAGAGTATCGAAACTTAGCAAAGTAACAACTATATATTTCGCGAAAAACATTTTACATTTTTAATTCAAATTT
The DNA here is from genome assembly GCA_001515955.1 of Clostridia bacterium BRH_c25. Next base: position 73,540 of record LOES01000083.1, read on the forward strand.
CGCGTAAATGTTTCCTTGATTGTTATTGAATTCGCACTATGCCCGATGTAAATACTTTTGTGCGTTCAATATAGCAAAAATAAAACCCGCCGTGTGTTCAGTGAAATATCCGTGTAAATCCGTGTTACCCGTCTCCCAGTACTTCGGAGCACTATCCAGACATCTTACATCTTGAGTCTGGTGCCCCTTGCATTATATATATATAAACATGTAATATAGTAAATGATATAAAACATCAGAGCGGAGGAGAAAAACTAATGGACATAACTGCAAAGCTGGCAAAAGAATTGTCAGTAAGGCCATCACAGGTTGAGAACACGGTAAAACTAATAGACGACGGTAATACCATACCTTTTATCGCCAGATATAGAAAGGAGCTTACAGGAGAGCTTTCCGACACTATATTGAGAGATCTTAATGAGAGGCTTACATATCTTAGAAACCTCGAAAACAGAAAGGCAGAGGTAATAAGGCTGATTGACGAACAAGGCAAGCTTACAGAGGAGCTAAGGGCTTCTATTGATAAGGCGGAAGTGCTGCAGGAGGTAGAAGATCTCTACCGCCCATATAAGCAAAAGAAGAGGACAAGGGCCACCATTGCCAGGGAAAAGGGGCTGGAGCCGCTGGCGGACATAATATGGAAACAGGAGCGTTCCCAGGAATCTCTGGAAGAAATAGCAATGAATTTCATAAATACGGAGCTTGGTGTTGAGACAGCACAGGATGCAATCAATGGTGCTTCAGATATTATTGCAGAGCTTATATCCGATGCTGCGGAGTTCAGAAAGGCAATAAGGGAGCTGACCTTCAAAAACGGTACAATTTCTGCAAAGGGTACCAAAGAAGAAAAATCAGAGTACCAGATGTATTACGATTTCAGTGAGCCTGTTTTCAAGATTGCTCCACATAGGATACTTGCAATAAACAGAGGGGAAAAGGAAGAATTCCTTGCTGTCAAGGTTGAAGCCCCTGTGGACAGGATACTGACTTACTTGAGCAACGGCTCGATCATTGAAAATTCTCCTTACAGGGGAGTACTGGAAGCGGTCGTCAAGGATGCATATAACAGACTTATCGCTCCATCAATAGAAAGGGAGATAAGGAATGAACTTACAGATAAGGCAGAAGAGCAGGCTATAAAGGTGTTCGCCGCCAATCTCAGAAATCTCCTTTTGCAGGCTCCTATAAAGGGAAAGGCAGTTATGGGCTTTGACCCGGCCTTCAGGACCGGCTGTAAAATTGCAGTAGTGGATGATACCGGAAAACTTTTGGAAACCACAACAGTATACCCTACTCCTCCGGAGAACAAGGTGGAAGAGACCAAAAGGGTATTGGGAAACCTGATAAAGAAATATAATGTGGAAGTCATATCCTTGGGTAACGGAACGGCATCAAGAGAGTCTGAAAGGATATGTGCAGAGATTATAAAGGAAATGGATATGCCGCTTCATTATGTAATTGTCAATGAAGCAGGAGCATCGGTATATTCGGCATCAGAGCTGGCAGCACAGGAATACCCGGATATAAATGTATCCCTGAGAGGAGCAATTTCAATTGCGAGAAGGCTTCAAGACCCTCTTGCCGAGCTGGTGAAAATTGATCCTAAGTCCATTGGAGTAGGGCAATACCAGCACGATGTGACACAGAAAAAACTCTCCGAGTCCTTGGGAGGAGTTGTGGAAGACTGTGTGAACAGTGTTGGGGTGGATCTCAATACAGCGTCCTCATCTCTTCTTCAGCATATATCCGGAGTGAACTCAGGTATTGCCAGGAATATCGTGGCCTATAGGGAAGAGAACGGCAAGTTCAAGAAGAGAAAGGAGCTGCTTAAAGTAAAAAAGCTTGGAGAGAAAGCTTTTGAGCAGGCAGCAGGATTCTTAAGGATACCTGAAAGTGAAAACATATTGGATAATACCTCTGTACATCCCGAATCTTATGAGGTTGCAAAGAAGCTCCTTGAGAAGGCAGGCCATTCCTTGAGTGAATTAAAGCAAAAGGATATGTCAGGTGTGGTTCATGAGCTTATAAGCATGGATATAAATGCCCTTGCAGCCGAGTTCGATGTGGGAGTCCCAACTTTGAGAGATATACTGAATGAGCTTCAGAAGCCCGGCAGAGATCCCAGGGATGAAATGCCCAAGCCTGTACTAATGTCAGACGTACTGGACATTAAAGATTTAAGGCCTGAAATGATACTCACAGGAACAGTCAGGAACGTTATTGACTTTGGAGCCTTTGTGGATATAGGAGTGCACCAGGATGGCCTGGTTCACATATCGGAGCTGGCCGACAGGTTCATAAGAAGACCCCTTGATGTAGTACAGGTGGGAGACATTGTAAAGGTCAAGGTTTTGGATGTTGATCTGGACAGGAATAGAATAAGCCTCAGTATGAAGGGCTTGAATTAATATTAAAAGTGAAAATCAAACTTATTGTTTGATTTTCACTTTTTTTAAAAGAATTTATCGACAGGAGGGATGATTTATTGACAGAAGTCCCGATAAAAAATGTAATAAGCAGTTGTATAGTGTACAAAAGGCTAGATAAATCAACTAATTGACAACAATTTGTATAAAGGGTAAATAAAGGATATATAGAATATATTTGGTTGCAGGGGGCTAGGACTTGCGACCTATACTTGGGCACCTGGATCGCAACGAGCTGGTGGTGCAACCGACCTGACATTGTAAGTTTCTTTCTACAATGTTGGGTCTTTTTTTTTCCCTGGTACATTTCATGCGGACACGTATACCCAAATATTGATGTTAGTAATATAGCATAGATCCTTTTATGGAATTTAGTAGCTCAAGGGGGTGCTTACGGAGCTGAAACATGCATATATATATTCTAGTTTATACACGGTACACTAATAAACTTTGAGGAGGGATTTCTGTTGAGTGGCAAAAGGTTCAGACGGTTTGTCTGTATTGCGCTGAGTATCCTTTTAGTTATGACCAATTTTACATACGCGGATACTGCAAAAGCAGATGTGGCAAAATGCCCTGATATCGCAGGCAATAAGTATGAGGAACAATTAAGAGAATGGGTGGACAACGGGTTTATAAAGGGTGCTCCTGATGGGAATTTTAAACCTGACAATACCATTACCAGGGCTGAGTTCATGGCGTTGGTTAACAGGTCTTTTGGGTTTACGGAAGCTATTGAAATCAATTATACTGATGTTTCAAAGGATAATTGGTTCTATAATGATGCGGCTATAGCTGTAAAAGCAGGATATATGCAAGGCAGTAATGGAAGGCTGACACCTCAGGACCCGATATCAAGACAGGAATTTGCAACAGTTCTTGCCAGATTGACCGGTAATATATCTGAAGTGGATGATAAGGTTATCAGCGGTCTGTCCGATGGCAAGTCAATTTCCGATTGGAGCAGGGCAGCAATAAGTACGGCAATAAGCAGGGGATATTTTGAAGAACTTGTGGATAAAAGCTTCAAGCCTACGGAAAAAATATCAAGATTAGAGACGGTTGTAGCTTTGGATAGGGCTTTTAAAAGCATGTACAAGGCTGTATACACCAAAGCCGGCACATATGGTCCGGCAAGCGGAACACAAACCATGGAAGGTAATGTAGTAATCATTTCGCCGGATGTTACTTTAAAGAATACCACCATTAACGGTGATCTCATATTAAGAGAAAGTATTGGAGACGGAAATGTATACCTGGACAATGTTGTAGTAAAAGGTACAACTATGGTAAGAGGCGGAGGGGAGCATAGTATAGTAATCAGAAACTCCAGCTTGGGCAGAGTTATTGTAAGAAGAGAAGGGAATGTAGTAAGGATAATAGCAACCGGCAGCACAACAATAGGAGAAGTGGATATACAATCAGGAGCTACACTGCAAGAGGAATTCCTGACCGGAGAAGGCTTTGGTGATGTAATTATACCCGATGATATATTTGCCGGTGCAACTGTTGTATTTGAAGGTGATTTTGATGATATACAGGTTGACTCAAGCAATATCAACATAAATGTAGGAAGCGGCACAATAGGCAATCTGACCTTGACCCAGGAAGCAGCCGGTACTACGGTAAACCTGTCGCAGCAGGCAAGTGTAAGTACTATGAATCTTAATGCTGCAGTAAATATCACAGGGCAAGGGACGATACAGACCGCCAATGTAAATGCCCAGGGAGCAACTATTCAACAGCAGCCTCAAAATACTGTTACAGCACCTGGGGTGACTTTGGGTACCACTCCGGGAGCAACTCCGACACCGGCACCAACACCGGCACCAACACCTTCACCCACACCAGGTAGTGGAGGAAGCGGCGGTGGAGGCGGAAGCAGTGATAACGATAAATCTACAGTTGCGATAAATCCGTTAAGCAATATCACAATAATGGAAAAAACCTTTAAGGATGTAACTGTTACATGCAATCCCAATGATGCATTCATATCTGCGGTGACAAGCAATGCAAATGTTGCTGCAGTAACTATGACAGGTAATGTTTTAAGAGTTACAGGGGTTGCCCCCGGCACTGCAAATATAACTGTTAATGCAGCCAGAGGAGGATATTATAGTGCAAGCAGGACATTTACAGTTACTGTAACGCTTATGACCACAGTAGAAATAGGTGTGATTAATGATATATCATTGTTTGAAAAGGCTAGCCAAGATATTGCAATAACAAGTATTCCTACAGATGCAGTAAAAACTGCGGTATCAGACAAACCGGAAATTGCATCAGTAGCTATGACCGGCAATGCTTTAAAGATTACCGGTGTTGTACCCGGCACTGCAAACATAACCGTAACAGCAAGCAAGTCAGGATATTACAGCTTAAACAAGACCTTCAAGGTTACGGTAATGGCTTTACATACAGATGCGACATTAAGCAATCTGACTATTGGCGGAATAACCGCAGCCGGGTTTAATCCGGGCACATTAAGCTATACCGTGCAATTGCCTGCAGGAACAACTGCTGTTCCAACAGTAGCCGGAACAGTAACAGATACAGGTCTGGCGACCGCAGCAGTAACACCTGCAGCAAGCTTGCCGGGAACAACGACAGTGTTGGTAACAGCTCAGGACGGAGTAACAAAGAAGACGTATACAATCAATTTCCAAGTGAAGGCAATCCTGAATACCAACGTAGCAAATCCTGCTAATGGAGCATTAGCCCCAACAACAGGCAGCTATGATATAGGGGAAAGCGTAACAATAACAGCATTGCCGGCGGCAGGTTATGTTCTTGGTAATATAACAGTTGTTAATGGTGGAGCACCGGTTGCCTATAGCAGAGGTGCAAATGCAATAACCTTTACAATGCCCCTTGGTACTGTGGATGTAACTGTAGACTTCGCTGAAGAATTGACTGTAAGACAACTTTCGAGCACAAGATCAAATCTGGTTGACAAGGGTAATAATACTATCAACAACTTTGGATGGTTTGGTGTTGCATTAAGCAGTCCCTTAGACCTGTCGTTAGACAGCGAAGGTAACTTTGCTATAAGCTATGAATTCTCAACCAATGGCGGCACTACCTGGGAGCAGGCAAAGAATGCTCAAGATACAGTATTCTTTAAAGACAAGACCTGGTCCGGCTATTTGAATAATGCAGACGGGGTAAGCAGATATCCCGGCCCGGGCTATTCAGGATATATAGTTCCGGCAGGAATACCTGTTATATCAAACGAAACAAAAGTCGGGGAGAGAGTTACAAATGCCTATAATGCAATAATTGCTGAAAATGCAACAGTTAAAGTCAGAACCGTACTGAATGTTACCGATAACTATGGAAACATACTTGAACCAATAAAATTTGACCCTGTGACATATACAAACGGCATACCTGATAATAGGGGTATTGGAATATATGATAAAGCACAAAGCGGAGACTATTTAGTAATAACTAAAGAAGCAGAATTAAAAAATGCCATAGATAATCAAGTTAGCGGCCAAACCTGGATAATTGTAAAGGGCACATATGATGTTCAGAGAGATACAACAACATTACGTGACAACGATGGTAAAATAGTTCTCAGTGGAGGACAGTCAGGCTGGTATTTGCCGATTACAGCCGATAATCTGGATATTGTAGGTGTCGGGAATCCGGTCATTACCAGCTCAGTAGTTACACCCAACGGTGCCTGGGCATCCCAGAACCTGATCACTGTCTGGGGTGATAATGCTGCATTCAAAGGCCTGACGATTACTCCCAAGGTTGCTGTCAATAAGTCAATTGAAGTGGTAGGTGACAAGAAATTTACTATTGAAGGATGCACATTTACACATAATACAATTGCTGCAGGTGCGGAAGCAACCAGAGGAGGTTCGTTGTACTTTAACGGCAGAGGGCTGGCAGGAACTAAAGCTATTTTGATTAAGGATAATACCTTCAATTACACAACAGTTGCATTTGACGGTGTCGAAGGCAGTGATATTACTATATCAGGCAATACCTTTGAGCATATTGCAAACGGAGCATATGCCATAGGAAACACATATTGGGGAAGTACTGAAAGAATAACGACAGAATATGCAGATGTAAAGGTCAGCGGGAACAATTTCAATAATGTAACGGCTGATACATATATCATCGCAGCAAGACTGAATCAAACGTTTATTCTGGATGCGGCAAACAAAATCAACGGCAGTGCAATTGACAATAATAGCTTTGCAGGCTATATAAATTTCGACAATCTGGCTAGATGGTCCTCATGCAAGGATAACAAGGTTATTGTTGACGGCAGGACATATGAAAGTCCATATAAGAATATCGGGGAATGCGTCACTAGTGTGTCGGAATTAAAGGCAAAGATAGCTGTTGCCAAAAACGGTGACGTGATCCAGGTTGCGGCAAATACATACGATATTGGAGAATACCAGCTGCTGATTGATAAAGGAATTACTCTGAAAGGGGTAGGAAATACCAAGCCGGTAATTATTGGCACGGCATATGATATCGGTTCTTATACTGAACCAATGTTGAAGACAACTGCCCAAAATGGTGTAGGGCAGCAGACCCTGATTGAAAATATCAGCTTCCAATGGAAGTTTAAAAATGGTTTTGTTCTTAAAGGCAACGGTAACGCCGCTATGCTGGCAGGTAATAATGTTACAGTCAGGAACTGTGAATTCAAAGGCATAGATATACCCGTCAATCAATATGCAGCCATAGTATCAATCGGTCAAACCGGAGGAACGGTAGGACCAAATGTAGAAGCAAATAAAGTAACCTTTGAAGGTAATACGGTAGACGGAACCATTAGTATTGTACGCTCATCCCAAGCCCACGTCTTAAATGCCGAAATCAAAAATAATACAATTGATCCGGTGAATATGGAAGGCATCTGGACGTATGTACTGTCTGCCAATGACATTCTCACAATCAGCGGGAATGATATAGACGGTGTGCCTAGCAGTTTCACCGCCATTAAGCTGATGGAAAAGGTTGCTTCTGTAAATGGAGATGCTGATTACACAGAAGAAACTATTTCAGCTGCAAATAATGGTGCATCAGTTAAATTGAACTGGATAACTCACTTGACACCGGAGGGGTCATTGGCAAACGCAATTGCCAATGCAAAAGCAGGGGATACAATCATGCTGGCAGCAGGGACATATGAATTATCGGCACAGCTTGATATTACAAAGCCTATATCTCTTATTGGCCAGGGAACTGTAACATTAAAAGCAGTGATTAATTCCTGGAGCACAGAGAACAGTAAAAAGCATCTGCTTACTATTTATGCAGGAACAATAGATACTCCTGTTACAATTTCGAATATCACCATAGATGCTGACGGTAAAGCCCATGCACTAAACACCTATAACAACGCTTACGGTATTTTAAAGGATGTAACAATTAAAAACGGGAAAGGCGCAGGCTTGATAGTTAACGGTTCAACAATCGTTGCAAACAACCTGAACACAAGCAACAATGCCTGGGGTGCAGTGAATGTTGATCCGGGCTTCGGAGTTACAACAGCTTCTGTATTTACACTCAACGGTGGCACCTTGGAGGAAGGAAAACAGATATGGTCTGACGGCAGAAACGTTGGTGGAAGTGCAACGGTAACTGTTACGGCTCCAATAGAATATATTAAGTACCCTATTGATGGTGCAACAGCGGCATTTATCTGGGCGAACAAACCATTGACAAATGTCGCTAGAATAGATGGTAGGGAAACTATATATCCGACCATTCAGGCAGCAATCGATGCAGCTGCTGATGAAGACACAATAAATGTTGCGACAGGAACATATGTGGAGAATGTCAATGTTAACAGGAAAGTAACAATTAACGGTGGGTGGGCTGGTAATACAAAAATTGTTGCTACTAATGGAAACAGTACTCCTTTAACGTTTGCTGCAAACGGCGCAACTGTAAGAGGCTTCACGATTACCCATGAGTATACACAAGCAGAATTGGACTCTTGGAGCTTTAACAATAATGGTATAACCTTCAATCAATCGAAAAGCGGAAATACATTAACAGAATGTGTAATAACTTTAAACCGTAATGGCATTTATCTGAACAATTGTCAAGGAAATATAATTACTAATAATATCATCACAAACAACAGAACCGGTATCAACATGACCAACAATGTCAATGGCAGTGAAATCACCGGAAATACAATATCAGACAACTGGACAATTGGTCTGGTTTACTACAGCCAGGGATCTGCAACTGATTTTTCATCTGTCACTGTTGATAATAATACATTTGATGCAAACTGGTATACAGAAATATTGATAAAGGATGCATCTATATGTACAGGTGCATTGGATGTCACCAATAATACATTCAAAGATGATCCTGTAACTTATACAACATCTGATGATGCAAATTTCCATGAACCCGGCTTTGCAGCCCAGAAACCTGCTGTCGAAGGAATTGGAGGAGGAGTTGCTAAGCCCGGTAAAGAATTGCCGACTCTGAGAATTTATAATAGTGGAACAGTTCAACTCAAATATGATAAGGAAAAGTCATTAAATGTAGGTGCAAGTGAACCTTACAAAACATTGAGTTCTGCTGCGAATGACGCACAAGCCGGTGATACAATAAATGTAGCAGCAGGAGAGTATGGACTATCGGCACAGCTTAATATTACAAGGCCAATATCTATAATTGGTGAGGGTGAAGTAACATTAAAGGCAGTGAATGATTCGTGGAGTACAGAGAATGGGCATAAGCATCTGCTTGCAATTTTTGAAGGAACAGAAGCAAATCCTGTTAGGATTTCGGGCATTGTTATAGATGCTGATAGTAAATCTCATGCAGTAAATGCCTTTGATAACGCTTATGCAGTCCTGGAAAATGTTACAATTAAAAATGGAAAAGGTGCAGGCCTTACAGTTAACGGCTCAACAATTGTTGCAACTAACCTAAACACAAGCAACAATGCCTGGGGTGCGGTGAATGTTGATCCGGGCTCAGGGATTACAACAGCTTCCGTATTTACACTCAATAGCGGTACATTAGCGGAAGAAAAACAGATATGGTCCGACGGCAGAAATGTTAGTGGAGATGCAACAGTAACTGTTAATGCTGCAGGATACACACAGCACAGTATGGCTGGACAGATTAACGCATTCATCTGGGCGAACAAACCATTAACCAATACCATTACGATTAATAATGGAACTGTAATATATCCGACAATCCAGGCGGCAATAGATGCTGCATCGGGAGGAGATACTGTCAATGTTGCAGCGGGAACATTTATTGAGCAGCTGGCTATTAGCAAAGATATAACTTTAATTGGAGCAGGCAGCAGCACAATAATTCAAGCTCCCGACAGTCTGGAGACTAAATTCACTACTACTGCTGATAATAAACCTGTTGTATTTGTCAATAACGCTGCTCCAACCATACAGAACCTGGTAGTGGATGGTGCAGGAAAGGGCAACACAAACTACCGCATAGTGGGTATTGGAATTTACAATGCAGGAGGCACTGTTGATAATGTTGAGGTAAAGGCTATCAGAAACACTCCACTGAATGGAGCTCAGCATGGTATAGGCATTCTCTCACATAACAGTGAGGATGTAGAAAGGCAGGTAACGGTTCAGAATTGTAATATCCATGATTACCAGAAGAACGGCATGACATTTAGCGGAGCGAAGCTGACAGCATTAGTTACCGGTAATTTAGTTGAGGGATTGGGCATGACTCCTCTGATTGCCCAGAATGGTATTCAGATCAGCGGCGGAGCAACTGGAACTGTCACGAATAATATTATTAGGGGAAACTGGTATAACCGGGATGATAGTTGGAGTTCAACAGGAATACTTGCTTATGACGCAGTTGATGTAGATATATCAGATATTTCAGGCAATACATTAGAGAATAATCAAGTGGCTGTTTGTATTACTGACAGCGCCTATACTGATCCCAAATACTATTATATAATGCCAGAGAATTTCAATACTCATTCAGGAGCAGACTATAAAGGTATCAATGTTGGATTTAAGCTGGGTGAGAATCTTGATATATCTGACTTGGAAGTCGTTGAAGTAAGCTTGCTCAATAGCGGTGATGTTCTGGTTACCAATACCGTTAATAATAAGTTTATGGAATTGGAAGACTCCAACAAACAGCATAGTACACCTTTCATAGTGCAGAATGGGTACTATGTAGAGGAATATTGGGAATTAGATGAAGAGAATCTTAGTGAGGGAGTAAAACCGGATAGAGCAGTAATAAAAGTTAATGGAAAAGATAAAAACATTTATATAGTAGAAAATGGTAATATGGTAGAACCCAATGGAGTGACTTATGAGAGCTTGTTCGAGGTTGATGAAACTCCTGTAGAAGTCACAAATGCAGAACGAATATATGGTGAATTATGGGGAAGTATATCAGCGGGAACAAGTAATGAATCAAAGTATACAGATGTGGAAGTTAAGTTCAGCGAGGATTTCCATTTGAGTGTGGGGGATGTAGTTGTTAGCTACTGGACTAAAGACGACAATAACCAGTATGTAGAGATTATAGGCAGTGATAATACAACTGTAGTTAAGGATAAGTCATGGAGTGGATACCTGACTAATATAGGTACGGGTGCCAAGGTAACAGATTTGATAAAAGCGAGTACAATATATGGAACAGCTATTAACTCGACCACAGGCGGGTCAACTTATGCAACACAAGACTGGTGGGAGGCTCTATGGGTAGCAAGAGACTCAGGAAATGGGGTTTGGGTTAAGTTTGAGGTTACAGACGATTGGGGTAACACATCAACTACTTATGCACCTATAGCAACAACTTTCGAAACGCTTAAGATGCCAATCAATGCTGGAATTCTATTGGTAGATGAAACAGCCGACATAACAGCACCTGTTATAACTCTTATTGGAGACGAAACTGTCAATCTTACAGTCGGCGACAGCTATGAAGAGGCCGGGGCTGCAGCAGTAGACGAACAGGACGGAGATATCACGGAGAATATAGAAGTCGAAGGTATAGTTGATACAAACACTGAAGGCACCTATACAATCACTTATAAGGTAAGTGATGCTGCAGGTAACAAAGCTGAGGCAATCAGAACCGTAATAGTGACAGCCGCAGCAGAAGAAGCTCCTGCTGTAGCGCCAGAAGAAGGTACCGGAGAAGGCGAACAGCCGACAGATGAAACAGTAGAAGAAGGTACCGGAGAAGACGAACAGCCGGCAGATGAAACAGAAGAAGATGCTGGAGAGGACGAACAACCGGTAGATGATTCAGCAGGTGAGGGTGCAGAGGAAGAGCAAGCTCCGGCAGAAGAGACACAAGAATAGTTGAGTTTTGTATTAAGGGAGCAGCCGCAAGCGGTTAGCCCCCTTTTTACGATCCACCCGGCATGAAAGTAATTGCTTCATCAAAAGATTTTTTGGAAAATCATGAATGATTCTAATAAATTATTGTTGCATAATTGTACAATGTTATGTACAATATAATTATGGAGGTGATATTTATGATAGCAACAAGTTATTCGATTGTTAGGCAAAATTTTAAAGATTTTTGCGATAAAGCCACAAAGGATTTTGAGACGATCATTATTACCCGTGAGCGTGGTGATAATGTGGTAATGATGTCTGAGTCGGAGTATAACAACCTTTTGGAGAACCTCTATGTGCGAAGAAACCCGAAATACTATAATGAGCTTTTGCAGTCCATAGAACAATTGAAAAAAGGCAAAGGGCAGAAAAGAGAACTGATAAATGAATAAGATATTTTCGGATATTGCGTGGCAGCATTATTTATATTGGCAGTCAGAGAACAAAAAAATATTAACGAAAATTAATGAACTTATAAGAGCTGTTGAGAGAAACGGCAATGAAGGATTAGGCAAGCCTGAGCCATTAAAACATGAATTGTCCGGATATTGGAGTCGCCGGATTACGGATGTACACCGATTGGTCTATAGTATAGATGAGGATAATATCTATATAGCCAGCTGCAGGGACCATTATTAAATACCGGTTTTACACCACAAATTGTCGATAATAATATAAATGTGGTGTAGGCAGGTGATGAAATGAAAGCTGATACTGAAGGCAAGAAGAGGGGGTTAACGAATGATACTAATAAAAAACGGTAAAATATATACCATGGGGGACAAGGTATATGAAAAAGGCAGCATACTTGTTGAAAGCGGTAGAATTGTTGCAGTAGGAGAGAATATCGAAGCTCCGGAAGATGCGGAGGTTATTGATGCTGAAGGCAAGCTGGTGATGCCTGGAATGATCGATGCCCATTGTCATCTGGGAATGTGGGAGGATGCCATAGGCTTTGAGGGAGCAGACGGCAATGAGGCTGTAGACCCTGTTACACCGCACCTCAGGGCTATTGACTCCATAAATCCAATGGACAGAACCTTTGAAGAAGCCAGGGAAGGCGGCATTACTACCGTATGTACCGGCCCGGGAAGTGCCAATGTAATTGGGGGAACCTTTGCTACCATAAAGACCTGTGGAAATAGAGTGGACGATATGATAGTAAAAGAACCGGCGGCAATGAAAATAGCCTTTGGAGAGAATCCCAAGAGGACTTATGCAGACAAGAAAACATCACCCACAACAAGAATGGCCACGGCAGCAATACTCAGGGAGCAGCTGTTCAAAGCAAAGGCCTACAATGAGAAGCTTCAGAAGGCCAAACAGGATCCTGACAAAAAGCCTGAATTTGATATGAAGCTGGAAGCTCTGGTAAAGGTCATCAATAAGGAAATACCTCTTAAAGCTCATGCTCACAGGGCTGATGATATTTTTACGGCACTTAGGATTGCAAAGGAGTTTGATGTGGATATTACTCTTGATCACTGCACAGAAGGCCACCTTATTGCCGATGAGCTTGCAAAAGAAGGAAAGTACATAATAAATGGGCCTCAATTGACGGAAAGGACAAAGTTCGAGCTTAAGAACAAGACCTTCAGGACTCCGTCGGTTCTCAGCAAGGCAGGAATCAAATTCTCAATCACAACAGACCATCCGGTTGTACCGATACAGTACCTGCCTGTATGTGCAGGCCTGGCAGCAAGAGACGGGCTGGATGAGATGGATGCATTAAAGGCTATAACAATTAATGCAGCGGAGATATTGGGTCTTGATGACAGAATAGGCAGTCTTGAGAAGGGCAAGGATGCTGATATAGTAATAATGGATGGACATCCCTTCGAGCTTACAAGCAAGACCTATGCAGTGCTGATTGACGGCAAGGTGGTATACAAAAGGCAATAGGCGATGGGCAATAGGAATGTTAGGGTACCGTTCTCTACTCGCATCTCGCATCTCGTATCTCGAATCTCATAATGTATACATTTACCTTCAAACAGAGTATAATATCTATAGTAATCATGAGATTGCTATAGATATTTTTATATATGGCAGAGCCATATCTGGTATGAGGTTCCTATTGCCTCTTGCCGGGAAAGTATTTCCGGAGGTTAACAAATGCTTAAATTGAATACTGAATGTGCTGAAGAAACGCTGTTACTGGGTGAACAACTGGGAAGACTGCTCAATACGGGAAGTATAGTATGTCTTTCGGGGGATCTGGGAGCAGGGAAAACAGCCTTTACACAGGGTATAGCGAAGGGCTTGGGAGTAGAGGACTATGTGACCAGCCCTACCTATACAATTATCAATGAATATGAGGGCAGATTGCCTCTTTACCATTTTGATGTATACAGGCTTAATGATGTTGAAGAGATGCACGAATTGGGCTATGAGGAGTATTTCTTCGGCGATGGAGTGGTAGTGCTGGAATGGGCGGATATAGTAAAAGATATAATACCCAGAGAAAGACTTTGGATCACAATCTTGAATACCAAGGGGGACAATTCCCGTGAAATAATAATGGAGCCGACAGGAGAGGCTTATGACAATATAGTGAAAGGAATGGAGCAAAATGAAAATTCTGGCTGTTGATACGTCCACTTCTGCTGCAACAGCGGCAATAATGGAAGACGGCAGACTCATTTCGGAATACATATTGAATGTCAGCAGAGCTCATTCCCAGAAAATAATGGGTATTATAGACGATCTTTTCAGAAAGTCCGGGATTAAACCTTCTGAAATTGATCTTTATGCATGCTCTGCCGGTCCCGGCTCTTTTACCGGGCTTCGCATCGGGGCAGCAGTAATAAAGGGTATGGCTCAAACCTTTGAAAAACCTATAGCGTGGGTGCCTACTCTTGATGCACTGGCCTACAACCTTTATAATTGTACAGGCCTGGTTTGTCCGATGCTGGATGCTCAGAGAAGCATGGTATACAGCAGCCTTTACTCATGGGAAAAAGGCAGGCTGGTAAAGCTGGAGGATCTTAGAGTTATTCTTATAGAGGATATTATAAAGCTGATTAAAGAAAAGGCAGCTCCTGTTACCTTCCTTGGGGATGGGGTATTGCTTTTTGAAGAAAATTTGAAAAACGGTCTTGAAGAGTATTGTGTGGCACCTGCTGACAGCTTGCTGCCCAGAGCTTCCTCCTGCGCAAGAATTGCTATGGAAATGTATGAAAAAGGCTCCGTTGACACTTACAACTCCTTCAAGCTGACATATATAAGAAAATCCCAGGCAGAAGTGGAATATGAAAAAAAACAGAGTATTAAGCTTCAGGATATGAGTCCGGAAGATATTGATCAGGTTTTTGAAATAGAGAACTTGAGTTTTTCAGCGCCCTGGTCCCGTGAATCTTTTGAATCGGAGCTTTCTCAGAATAGTCTGGCCAGGTATATTGTGGCAAAGGTGGATGGGAACGTTGCTGCTTATGGGGGAATGTGGATTGTGCTTGATGAAGCACATATAACCAATATTGCAGTACACCCTGATTATAGAGGGCGGAAGATTGGAGAAAAGCTTGTACGGGCATTGCTGCAGACAGCGAAGGACAGCGAGGCTGCCCGAATCACTCTGGAGGTAAGAGCTTCAAATGATACTGCCCGGAAGCTTTATAAGAAGCTGGGCTTTGAAGATAATGGGATAAGAAAGGGCTATTATGCCGATACCGGTGAAGATGCGGTAATAATGTGGAAGGAACTGACGTAATATATATTTCGCGAAAATCATTGTACATTGCTAATTCAAATTTCGCGTAAATGTTTCCTTGATTTCATTGAATTCGCACTATACCCGATGTAATACCCTAAGTGCGTTCAATATAGCATTAGATTTTTCGTCAGACAATTTTTTTTTGAATACGTATATATAAATAGATACGAGATACGAGATGCGAGATGCGAGGGGGCGGACAGTGTTCGCCAAAACCAAAGATATGAGCCACGGGACGTGAGAATATGAGCAAAGTCTTCGGAGATTTAGCTTAATTCTCGAATCTCGAATCTAGCATCTCGTATCTGGCGACTTGCGTAATAATGGGGTGGGGATGTATTTGATTGCCTCTGACATAGAAATAGTGAACCAGTGCCTGACTGGAAATGTGAATGCTTTCGAAGTACTCATCGAAAGGTATAAGAGAGCTGTATTCAATACGGCTTACAGGATGATGGGAAACAGGGAAGAGGCGGAAGATGTCTCCCAGGAAGCATTTATCAGAATGTATAATTCCCTTTCCAGATACAATCCTGAATACAAATTCATGACTTGGGCGTTGAAGGTTACCACAAATCTTTGCTTGGACAGCTTACGGAAAAGAAAAGCTGATACATTACCCATAGATGAGGGTTTTGAAATCAAGGATGGGAAAGACACTCCTGAAGAAGAGTACATCAGGAAAGAGAATCAAAAACTGGTGCAGGATGCGATAATGAAGCTTCCGGATAAATACAGGGAATTCCTTATACTATTCCATCACCGGAATCTATCCTACCAGGAGATAATGAACATTACCGGTGAATCCCTCACCATTGTCAAGAACAGACTGTACAGAGCCCGACAGATGCTAAAGGAAGAATTAATCAGCAGGGAAAAGGAGCGTGAGAAGCATGCGATGCAAGGAAATAAGTAGTCTGGTTATGAAGTATTTCGATGGCAATATCAGTGAACTGGAACGAGAAATGATAATAAAGCATAACGAAAGATGCGATCACTGTGCAGAAGAATTTGCAGCACTCAGAGACGCTATTGATACCCTTGAGGATTTCCCTGAAGTAGAAGTGCCTGTCGGATTTGAGGCAAGGATAATGGACGGGATCAGGACAGGGAGAGCATATTCCTTAAGCCCTCAAATTGTTGCCTTCTGGTTGATTTCAGTGCTGGGACTCATGATTTTCTCATGGAACATGTTGATTTTTGTGGCAGTGCCCTTCGTAAGAGAAAGCGGGATGCTGATTGCAGCTCAAAATGTGCTTATCTATGGTGCAAATATGGTTTCGGGCATTTTAAGGGATATACTTGTTACTGTAATGGTTCTGTTGGGAAAGATTCTGGTTCTGAGAAATGTTTTATTGAGAGACTATGTCATTAGCCTTACAATGATTGTATTGGCATTTATGGGTATGAACCTATTCTTGATACACAGGCGTAAACTGCAGGAAAATTAGGAGGTTGTTTATATGAATATGAAAAAGGGAGCAGTGGTGCTGACAGGCTTGCTGCTGGTTGTTTTGATGCTTTGCGCCTTTGCATTGGATGTAGACAATAAGGATAAAGTAGCGATATTCAATAATATAGAGATTCCGGAAGGAATTACAGTCAATGGGGATGCAATCGCAATATTTGGTGATGTGACTGTCAAGGGTGATATGACAGGAGATGCAGTCGCTATATTCGGCAATGTGTCGGTTTCCGGCACAGTGTCCGGGGATGCTGTGGCTGTATTCGGGAAAATAGCAGTTAACAATAATGGGATGATTAATGGAGACGCATCCGGAATATTCGGCGGTGTGGATAAAGCCCAAAACGGGACAATCAGAGGGGAAATAGCGGATGTGACCGCCCCTTTCAACTTTAAGCCACGTAATGGGTTGATTCCAAGGATATCTTATGGGGATATGATCGGTTTGTTTGTTGCATATGCATTTTCTTGTCTTGCACTACTTATTGCACCGGACAGGATAAGGCTGATGGCTGAAGAGAGCAGGCAGAAATTTGGCAGGCGCTTTGGAATGGGGTTTTTGATATTTATGTTGTTCATACCTGCATCGGTTATACTTTCGGTACTATTGGCGATAACTCTGGTAGGGATAATATTCATACCATTCATATTCATAGCATTTGTACTGCTTGCTTTTGTCGGAATGGTTGCTCTTGAGGTTGCCATAGGATATAGGATCACAGGCTATCTTGAAGGCAGGAATTCCATGTATATACACCTTCTGGTCGGGGTTGTGCTTGTATATGTGATGAGAATAATTCCTATTCTGGGGTGGCTGGCATATCTTGCTTTGGTTACTTATGCCATTGGAGTTGCTGTGGATACCAGACTCGGAGCTTCTAAAGTCAGGAGGCAGGCTTCAAATGTCTAGGAAGATATTTTTGATAGTATTGTCTGCAGTGATGATACTTTCCCTTACTGCTTGCGTAATGGAGTTTGACAATGCGGGAAGCATTATTTCGGGGGCATTGAAGGAGTATAAGGAAACTGTTGATTTGAGCGATAAGTATCAAGGTGGACAGACAATGAAGCTGGACCTTGATATGAAGCTGGCAAAAGCGGTTGTTTCCAGTACGGATGATAAGCTGGCAGATGTTGAATTTGCGTATAGCGCTGAAGTACTAAGGCCCGAGTTCACAGTAAAGGATGATGAAATAAGCATAAAGAACAGACTGGAAAGATTCAGCTTTGGAAAGCCGGTTAATAAATGGGATGTCAAGCTTACGGATAAGCTTCCCTTTGATGTGAGGCTGAGGGCTGATGCCTCAGACATAAGGCTGGATATGGGCGGTATGATGGTAGACAGCATGGATGCAAAGCTTTCCGCCTCATCGGCAAAGCTGTATTTTGATGAGCCAAACAAAGAAACACTTGATAAATTCAAGCTTGATGCAGCTGCAAGCAGTGTCGACATTTATGGAGCCGGAAACATAGACTTTGAAGTCATGGATATAGATGCTGATGCATCAAAGATAACGGTTGACCTTACCGGGAAAAACAAAAGGGACGGTGAAGTCAGGATAAATGCCGATGCTTCAACTGTGAAGCTTAAGCTGCCTGAAAATGTTGGCATACGTATAGTGATGGACAAATATGAGATATCCTCAGTAAGAATAAATAACAGTGAAATACTTAGCCGCTCAGACAAGGAGTATGTTTCAAAGAATTATGAAGATACTGAGAGAACTCTTAAAATATATGCTGATTTGAATGTGACTACTTTGACGATAGAATAAATAATAGATGCGAGATACGAGATACGAGATACGAGATACGAGGTTTGGGAGATACGGGGTTGGAATCCCGTATCTTCTGTCTTTTGTCTAATAATATTATAAAACGGGGAAATAATATGAAAAATCGAATGCTTCTATTTAATTGACCCGTGTGATATAATATCTTTATCATGTTTTCACAAATGATAAATGGGAGGAATACAATGCTGCTCAGAGAATTTGCTATAGAGAATCACACAATAAGCCTAATACAAGAGGATGATCTCTATATAGCCAAGGTTACAGACAAGAATGGTAAGAAGATAGTTTACCAGGAGTATGAGGATTATGAAAAGATTAAAAGTTGTTTTGATGAGATAGTACAAGCTATAGACAAGGACAAAATCGGTATCAAGGATGTTATTGTGATACTTGAGAGGAATCCGGTTTAAGCAGATTCGCATTTTGAAAGATTTCACAGAAATGGTTTGCATTATATAAATGAAGACATGAATGGATGTATATTTTATTTGGAGTGTTGGCTATGGAGAAGGATATTCTGATACTGGCTATTGAGACTTCGTGTGATGAGACTTCCGCGGCAGTTGTAAGAAACGGCAGGGAAATATTGTCGAACATAATATCCAGCCAGATAGACATACATAAGAAATTTGGCGGGGTAGTGCCGGAGGTTGCATCGAGAAAGCATCTGGAGAGCATAAGCCTTGTTATCGATGAAGCACTATCAGAGGCAGGAATATCGCTGAAGAATTTACATGCTGTTGCAGTTACTAATGGGCCGGGGCTTGTAGGAGCACTGCTTATAGGACTTTCAACAGCTAAAGCCATTGCTTACAGCAGTGATCTGCCTTTTATAGGGGTTAACCATATAGAAGGCCATATATCTGCCAACTACATAGAGCATAAGGAGCTGGAGCCGCCTTTCACCTGTCTGGTTGCATCGGGGGGTCACAGCCATATTGTAAATGTTATTGATTATAATAAGTATGAGATTCTGGGCAGAACAAGAGATGATGCTGCCGGTGAAGCCTTTGACAAGATTGCACGGGCTCTTGGACTTGGCTATCCGGGGGGGCCGTTGGTTGACAAGCTGGCCGCGGACGGCGACCGCGAAGCCATTGACTTT
>LOES01000084.1 GCA_001515955.1 Clostridia bacterium BRH_c25
GCCAAACCGTGCATGATCTGAATATCTTCCGAAGCTTCCTCTTCTATTACGTCCACAATATCATCAATGGTTATAATTCCTACCAGCCTGTCTTCCTGATCTACAACAGGTATAGATAAAAGGTCATATTTTTTAAAGAGATTTGCTACCTCTTCCTGGTCATCAATAGTCTTTACCGATATGGGATCTGTCTCCATTATATCTTCTACAGTCTTATTCGCAGCAGCAGTCACCAAATCCTTCAGGGAGACTATCCCCTCAAGCTTCCTGTTGCTGTCTGTTACATAGCAGGTATATATTGTTTCCTTATCAACAGCCGTCCGTCTTATATGGAGCAGCGCTTCATCTATTGAAAACTCCTTCTTGAGATCCACCAGCTCTATTGTCATCAAACTTCCCGCTGAGTTGTCCGGGTAATTCAGGAACTGGTTAATAAGACTTCTCTCAGTTTCCGGAGAGTACTGCAATATCTTCTTAACTACACTTGAAGGCATTTCCTCAAGGTAATCGATTTTATCGTCAAAATACAGCTCTTCCAATATCTCCTTTAGCTCGTTCTCCTTTATCATAAGAGAAAAGTTGGTCTGCTGCTTTACAGAGAGATGCGCAAACACTTCTACTGCAGTATCCTTATGCAGCATCCTGAAAACCAGTAGACTGTTCTTGTTGTCCAATTCATCCAAAATCTCTGCGATATCAGCCGGCTGCATATCCTCCAACTCTTTTTTTATTGCAGAGTAATTCTTTACTTCAATATAATCCTTAATGATGTTTTCCATGATTCTTCCTCCCAGCTATGGGAAAAGCGGGTTCTCGTGGTGAAATAAACAGACTTTCCCCAATATTCTAACCATTTTCTACTGCTATAATTACTGGGCCCTGAGTCCATTCAAATCACCTCCTAGGAGGCAAATTTTATTTAGATGTTCTTTTTTGCGGCTGTTCGTGGGAATCCACGCACAGGGAAGCAAAAATATAGAACATCTTATTAAAATTTGCCGTTACTTTATATATCCTTAGAGGTTCTTTTCTGCGGCTGCCCGTGGGAATCCACGTGCAGGAAAGCAGAAATATAGAACCTCTTGTCTAAAAACACCGTTACTTAATCAAACTTCTTAGATTTGCTTCAAAATAAATCAAACTTTGAATAAATTTAAAAATCCCTTCCACACGAGTGAAAGGGAAATAAACAGTAATGTTATTATTACTATTCTTATCTTCACTCGCAGAGCTTTGGCACTATACAGCTTTGGATCATCAACATCCAGCTGCATTAAGTAAAACCTTACTTCGGTAATACCTGTTGGCCCATTGGCATCTCTCGATGTTTCCGGGCAGCAGCGTGTATCCGTATAGGAGCCTCACCTAACGAAGATTAACTTGTCAGTTTTATTATAGTCCTATACAATCTTCATTTCAATACCTATAATATGAAAAACAACAAAAAAAGTTCATATTTTATTAAATACAGACTTTATACAGATTTATCACAGCCTATTTGTCCATACTTCCATATCTTTCACTATTACTCTATTTATATGGTATTCCAGTGGAAGCTTTATAGTGAAACTGAAATTTTTTTGTTTATTACTATTTCATTCTCAGATACTTTGCAGTCAAAGGAAAGTACTTCTACTCCACTATCATGGGCAGCTGTCAAAGCCGCTGCAAATTGCTCATCCATAAGCTTATTGGGAGTAAATTGCCTTATATTTTCCATCTGGACAAGAAAAATCACTGCAGCCCTATAACCTTCCTGGCGGGCAGCGGCCAGTTCCCTCAAGTGCCTCGCACCTCTTTCAGTGGGGGCATCAGGAAACTTTGCAACCTCGTCTGCTTCAAGGGTAACTCCTTTTACTTCAATATAACAGGATTCATCTTTTCCGCTTTGCTCAGTCTTTTTCAAAAACAAATCAAACCTGCTGTTCTGATAAAAAACCTCCCTTTTTACATATCCATAAGTACCTATATCTTCTATCACACCTTCTCTTACAGCTTCCTCCACTATTTTATTAGGTGCCTGGGAGTCTATTGATATCAGCCTGTTCCCCTTATATACCATTATCAGCTCATATGGAGTCTTTCTGGTCCTACTTTCCCTTATTTCCAGGATTACGCACGCTCCAAGGACAAGCAGTTCTCTGCAGCGTCCCGTATTTGGTATATGAACCAACTCTTCCCTTCCATCTATCACTACTATTCCTTCAAATCTATTCAATCTCTTGACAAAACTTCCTTTAATCGTTCTATTTATTATTTTCATTTTATTCTCCTTGTAAGTTTGCCATTAATATGGTTAAAATAGCATTATATATATTTGCTTTGTATGAATTATAACATAATTATTGCATGTATTGAAATTGGATATGGTTACGCGTTTCGTGTGACCCGTTGCGCGATTAGGGAAAAGCCTTCGAAGCCATACCCACACACTCATAACTTATTAGGAGGTTTTTTCATGGACAAATACAACATTCTTGTGCTTATGGAAAAAGACAGCGAGACGGGCTTCTTTACTCAAACAGTTGATTCGTACAAAATCGATGTTGGTATTGAGCTTATCGAAAATGCTTATCTGGCTGAGGAAGCAGGCGAGTATTTCATATACCTTGCCCTGACCACTGCTGATGTCGAGGATTATCAGTACTATGGCATATATGACTTATACGATGAAGAGGTTCTTACCGTGTTTGATGTGGAGCTGCTGGATGGTTCAGGTGAATTTAACCCAAGATGGATTGTTAAAATGGAATATATTGAAGTGCGGAGTGAAATGGAGGGGCTCGTAAATGAACTTGTTGAGGTCCACCGTAATGAGCTTCAGAGGGTCCTTCCCCTGGTAGAAGCAGACAAGAAAAAATATATTGAAGAAATTGAAAAGGAAGAGTGACAATTTTTTAGTCACTCTTCCTTTATATCATTATTACCTAAAGGTTCTTTACTGCCGGTTTCCTGTACTTGAACCACTGATAGGCTACTCCTAATCCGATTACTGCCATACCAACAAAGTCAGTATACATACCCGGATCTATAAGTGCAATTCCTCCAAGCAGGAATACCATCCTTAGAATTGGCTTGACCAAACCCACTATATAGCCTTCCATTGCAATACCTATACCAAACATACCTATTAAGGAAGTAATTGTTATCTGTGTTATTTCAAGCCCCGTTGTGTTTATAAGCAGTAATTGAGGATTGATAACAAACATATACGGTATCAAAAATGCCGCTATAGCAAGCTTACTTGCATTTATACCTGTTTTTATCGGATCACTCTTTGCTATTGCAGAACCCGCGAAAGCAGCAAGAGCAACTGGTGGTGTTATGTCAGCAATAATTCCGAAGTAGAAAACAAACATATGGGCTGTCAAAGGATTTACCCCCAGCTTCAAAAGTGCCGGTGCTGCTATTGTAGAAGTTATGATATAGTTAGCAGTTGTTGGAGCACCCATTCCAAGTATTATTGATGATATCATTGTAAGGAACAAGGTAGGTAAAAGCATCCCGCCGGCTAGTTCTACAAGTCCGTTACCCATCTTAAGACCTAAGCCTGTAAGTGTTACAGTCCCTACAATAATACCTGCACAGGCACATGCTATTGCAACACCTAATGCCCCTTTCGCCCCAGCCTCCAAGGTCTCAAGCAATGACTTCAGATTCATTCTGGTTCCTTTATTTATCATCCCTACCAATACTGCTGAATATATGCCGTAAAGAGCAGCTTTAATCGGTGTAGTGCCGCTCATGAGCATATAGACTATGATAAATATAGGTGCAAACAAGTACCATCTTTCTCCAAGTACCTTCCCGAGTTTTGGAAGCTTAGATCCTTCAAGGCCTTTCATGCCGGTTTTTCTTGCTTCCAGGTCAACCATTATCCATATTCCGGTGAAATACAGCAGTGCAGGAATTATTGCAGCTTTTGCAATTGTACCGTATGGTATTCCTATGAACTCAGACATTAAGAACGCTGCCGCTCCCATTATTGGAGGCATAAGCTGTCCCCCCGTTGAAGCAGCTGCCTCAACAGCACCTGCGAATTCCGGCTTGTAGCCCAAGCTTTTCATTAGAGGAATTGTAAAGCTCCCTGTACCAACAGTGTTTGCCACTGAGCTTCCTGATATAGTCCCTGTAAGAGCGCTGCTAAGCACTGCGACCTTTGCCGGGCCTCCCACTGATTTTCCTGCAATGGCATTGGCCAGGTCTATAAAGAACTTGCCAATTCCCGTTTTATCCAGGAAAGCCCCAAACAGTATGAATAAGAATATGAAGGTGGAGGATACACCTATAGGTGTTCCAAGTATTCCTTCAGTCGTGTAATACATATGACTGACTATTCTTTCTACAGAATAGCCTCTGTGGTTGAGAAAGCCCGGCATGAACGCACCAAATTTGGCATATAGCAAAAATGTGCTTGCTATTATGACAATCGGAAGCCCGACTACTCTTCTTGCGGATTCCAACACGAAAAGCACTGCAAGTATAGCTACAAAAATATCAAGCTTATTCTGTTCCCCGGCTCTCATAATTAAGGCATTGTAGTTAAAGGTTATATACAGTCCTACAAACCCTGAAATAGTTGCCAAGGTAACATCTATCCAGTGCATCTTATTTCTCGGCATTTTCTTGCTGGTCGGATACAACAGATATGTCAAGACAAAAGCAAAGGTAATATGAATGGATCTTTGCAATTGTGCCGGTAATACACCAAACATAGCTGTATATAGCTGAAATACTGAAAACATAATTGCAAGTGCTGTTACCAGCTTCAATTGTATCCCAGAGAGTTTTCTGTAGTTTGATTCTTTATCATATTTTGCTATAATTTCATCTAAATCTAATTCTTGTACTTGTTCCTTCAGAATTTTATCCTTATCCATGAACTCCCTCCTCTTTTTTCAATTAATCAATCGGTGCATATCAGACAACTCCAGAGTTGATTATATTCTTCTTAATAGATATTTTATGAGTTCAAAGGGGGTAACTCTAGTTATACTGAAAAATGCAGGCTTTTGCGGTTCAACAAGCTCCGAAAGCTTCATGCTCTTATCCTCGTAGCTCAATGTGTGATCCGCATAGGTTCCTACCATATAGGTAAAATTCTCCAGCTCCGTGTCAATGTTTTCGATCTGAACAAGTCCATTATCAATTGTCACTTTCTGTTTGCTCTGCGCATCATACTCCGGCATGCCTGCACCATATGAATAGAAGGTGGTTTTATAAACCACGAATTTATTTCCCTGCACCTTGATGAACTCGTTTACCGGAGTGCGGTTGACTGAGTGCCTGAAGCTTACTACAAACTCCCTGGCATTATCAGTATCATCAATATAGACGATCTCCCCCGTTTTACCGTTAGAAATGGTGAACTTGTTTAACATTGGTACATTCAAAAGCAATATGATCAATACAATAAAACTGACTGTAAATATATACTTTTTCATAAATAAAGAAGCCGGACCGGATATTTCCAGCCCGGCAATCCTCTCAATTATTTTATAGCGCCTACTTCTTTGAAGTACTTTTCTGCTCCCGCATGGAATGGAACTGATATGCCCTGTACTGCGTCTTCAAGCTTCAGCTCTTGTCCTTTTGCATGAGCTGTTGCTAATTCAGGCTGATTCTCAAATAGAGCCTTTGTCAGGTCGTATACGACTTTTTCGGATACTTCCGAACCTACTATAAGAGTTGCCTTTACTGCTACTGTCTTTACGTCTGCATCCTGACCCTTATAAGTTCCGGCAGGTATAACATATTCTGTAAAGAATGGATACTTTGCAGTCAGGTTCTTTATTACATCATCTGGAATTGATACGAACTTGAGAGTGCTGGTAGTAGCGGTATCCTGTATTGCAGCATTAGGTATGCCGGATGTAAACAAGAAACCGTCAATATGATTGTCCTTTAAGGAATCTGCAGATTCAGCAAAAGATAGGTAATTAGCAGAAAAATCATTGTATGTCATGCCTGCAACTTCCAATATCTGTCTTGTATTTGCTTCAGCACCGCTTCCTGGAGCACCTACTGAGAATTTCTTCCCTTTGATGTCCTGAAGAGAATTAATACCACTGTTTGCAGATGCAACAATCTGTATTACCTCCGGATAGAGTGTAGCGATTACTCTTACATTTTCTACTTTGCCATCCTTGAAAGTTTCTGTGCCGTTGTAAGCATAGTCTGTCATATCATTCTGTACTATCGCAAGCTCTGCTTCCTTCTTGCCTATAAGCTTGAGATTTTCAACAGAAGCACCTGTTGCCTGAGCTGTTACGTTCATGTTTGCAATCTTTGAGTTGAATATCTGCGCCATTGCGCCGCCAAAAGGATAATAAGTGCCGGATGTACCGCCTGTGGCCAATATAAGGTTGGCTTTTTGCGGAGCACAGCCTGTCAGTGCTACTGATAAAACGAGCACAACAGCCAATGCCAATATTATGTACTTTTTCATAAGAATCCCCTCCTCCAATTTATTACTCTAATTTTATAATCCCAGTAACAGATAGTAACAGAAAGAAACGTAAATTTACATTACCAGGTTTGAAAATTAAGAAAATTGGCATCAAGAGGTCCGCATCATGCAATCTGTTCAACCATGACCAGCAATCTTTTTATAAAAGATTTTATATTTATTTTGCCGCTATACTTTGCCTTGCCTCTTATAAAGTCCATTTCCGCCTTTACATCAGTATAATCAAACAATGAAGAACTATATAGAACAAACTTGTCATTACTGAAGTCTTCTATCCCCATAGCTGCAATATTTTTCATAGCTTTGCCTACAGTCCTTCTCATCCGCATCTCGATAGCCTTGAAATCACTGGCAGAACCTCTGCCCTCTGAAGAATACTTGCTCTGCAGCAGCTTCAGAAGCTCGCTTAATTGTGTCTCCTCCAGTGCTTCCCCTAAATCTATATCTTCATATAACATGGTACAGATGTTTATTATATCTCTGCTCCCCAGATCTCCCAATATACCCAGGTCCGCCATTATATGGTTCAACACCCTTTTAGCATTATCCAGCTTCCTGACGCTGTTGTCCCCATTGCCTCTTCCCAGTGCCATGGCAGTCGATTCAATGGCCTCAAAGGTTTTCTTCATTGCAAGATATTCCTTTACTCTTTTTATTACATTCACAACCTCAATTACGTTAATAGGCTTGCTAATGAAAAATTCAATTCCATACTCATAGGCTTTTGCTATCATATCCTTATCGCTGACTTGTGAAAGCATAATAAACATACTTCTCACATTCAAGGATTTGACCTTTCTTATTATAGATATTCCATCCTGTAAGGGCAGAAGCAGGTCTATTATAACTATATCAGGCTTATATCTCAGTATAATCTCCTCACCCTCAAGTCCATTTTCCGCTTCCGCACATACATCACCAAGACTGTACTGTTCGATTACCTTTAAAAGCACACTTCTAACAGTTCTGTCATCATCAATCACAATAAAGCTGGACATCGTCATCCCCCTCACAAATTACTGCATCCACCGGAAGCTCCAGCTTGAATTCGGTAATACCTTCAACAGCACAATTCAAGCTTACCCTTCCCTTTAAGTGTTCGGACAATATTTTAATATGTGTCAGGCCAAGCCCCGTAGACACCTGTCCTGTCTCAGGGTTGAACTTGGTAGTAAATCCCGGCTCAAAAACCAAGCCTCTTTCTTTTTCATCTATCCCTTTTCCATTATCCTCAATGATAAAAACCATCATATTCTCCCTGATGATACATCTGACCTTCACATATGATTCACTGCCGTAGCATGCCTCAATAGAGTTCTGTATCATATTGTTCAATATTGACATTATAATAAAATATTCACTGGTTCTAAAATCCTTTTCAAGCTCGAATACAAGCTTGATATCCTTGTTTATCACTTCCAGGTATCTTGTGAATATATCACCTATGGTCTCAAATATTTCACTCATTTTCATTGTCTCGGAAACATCACTGGCAGGCATAAGCTTTTCCATGCTTATTACTATCCTGTTATAGTCTTTCTTTATTTCGTGTATATCTATTGATAAATTCAGGCAATCCGCCAAAATTTCTTCAAGCTCTTTCTTACCCATTGGGCTGCGTTCTTTAATGATATTATAGATGGAATAACTCTTGGCCATTGCACCCTCAATGTCCTGCATTGACTTTTTCAGAAAGAAAACTTCTGATTTAAGCTTTGCCGTAAGCAGTAGAAGCTCCTTATACCTCTTCTGGTGTTCTTCCTTTGTAATAAACAGGCTGTAATATTTTATAATCCAGAACAAAGCCAATACCAGACAGCTTCTGATCACAGCAGCCAGCATTATCATAGAGAAAATCTCATCAAAAGACTCACTGATAAATTGATTTCTTAAAAGCAGCTCAAATAAATTGGACATTATATCAGCACTTGTCAATGCAACAATAAAATAAATAGGCCTTTCGAAAAGCTTCCTGAAGCTTGCTCCCTCTATTATGATACCGTATGTAATGTAATACATCATCCCGGGTATATGCTTATAAAAAGCCGCATCAATGTTTAAGGCATTTGCAAACACATCTATTCCGACTCTTATCATCAAAACTGAAATCCCCGTGACTATTGATGTCGCTACGATGGGCAGGGAGTGAAAATAGAGCAGCAAAAAGGTGAAAACAACTACTCCCACGGTAATTCTGAAATCCGTACCGAAGGGATAAAAATGCACCTGTCCCATAAAGGCGGTAAACAAGCCAACTATCAGCATTTCCTTATATCTGTTTTTCAAACCAACAACCCCATTACCCATTTTTTGTTACTTCTTGATAATTATAGCTTTATAATGCATGATTTTATAGTAATTATATCATATTATGGTATAGGGAATGAAACCCGAATAATATTGCATGAAAATGCAAATTTTTCCCAAAATGGATTTTTATCTTTATTTCTTGGACAAATTGTTGTATACTTATTTCAGATGTGTTACATTTGTATCATTTTTATATGGGAGGTGTATACGTTGAAAAATAGAATACATAACTTCGTACTAACCTTTGTATTAGTATCCTCCATATTATTCATGCTTACAACATCAGTATTTGCCGATATTGGCGACACTACTCTCAAGAAAGGCATGGAACATCCCGATGTCGCTGCTCTTCAAGAAAAACTCAACATGCTCGGTTATTTCGAGAGTGAAGAGTATATCAATCAATTCGGACCCAAAACAGAAGCTGCACTTAAAGCCTTCCAGAAGGATAACGGCCTAAAGCAGGATGGTATTGCCGGCAAAGACACCTTTAAGCTTCTCAGCCTGAAAATCAAGCAGTCGGAAATTCTTCCTGAAGACTTTGAACCTATCCAAGAAGGCGACAACGGGGATAAGGTTGTTGATATACAGAAAAAACTCAAGAACCTTAATATATTTAAATCCGAAATCAACTCCATTTATGACCAGGAAACTATAGATGCCGTATTGACTTTCCAGAAGGCAAACGCTCTGCCGCAGACTGGAATTGTAGATAGTGCCACCCTTATAAAGCTGAATACTGCTTCCGGCGATATAACCGCCGACAGGGCAAGTGCAAGCCGCAGGCTTATAAATGCCAAGGTGGTTGATTATGCAAAGCAGTTCATCGGAGTTCCTTACAAATGGGGAGCCTCTTCCGGGAAAGCATTTGATTGTTCAGGTTTTACAGTATACATCATGAAAAAGTTCAACGTTGACCTGCAGCGTACTGCTTCAAGCCAGTTCAGTAACGGAAGCAAGGTTGAAAAGCAGGATCTTCAGGCAGGAGATTTAGTATTCTTCACTACATACAAAAAAGGTCCCAGCCACGTGGGAATATACATAGGGGACAATAAGTTCATACATGCCAGCTCAGGAGTTGACCATGTTACTGTAACAGACCTTGATACGAAATATTACCGGCAGAGATATCTGGGTGCCAGAAGATATAACCTGACAGACAGCAAATAGGGATAGCAAATGCTATCCTTTTTTTATACCTTCTTTCATACCTCCATAACATGGAGGTATATGTTAATAATTCTTTTTACTTAGAATGAAATATTTGGTATTATATAAGTAGTAGCTATAATACGATACGACAAGATACGATATAATTTGCATTTCATTAATTTTTCCCATTGGAGATGATAGCATGAGCAAAAAATATTCAATCAAGAAGAAAAATATTCAATTTTTTGGCTTCCTGCTACTGCTCATAGCAATTAATCACCTGTATTATCAGTTTCTGTCATCTTATGTAGGAGTATGGCTGATTATTATTGTGGAGATATTAAGTGTTGCTTTGTGTATACTCCATGTGCATAAATGGTTTTCCAGAGTATTCAGTGATTTTTTAAAAACCGTTAAGGCTTCTTCTTTTGACAGCAAATTTATAGAAGAAGTTAGTATCAGCATTAATAAGGGTTTTGCTATAGATGATATAGTAGAAAGAATAATAAGCTATCAAAGTCATCAGGAAAAGAAACAACAAGCTCTACTTGATAAACTGAAAAACAGCAATATACTCCTTCATCGGAACAGCAGGATTACAGACTCCATTATGCAGATAACTAGTGAAATACTTTCCTCCGGTGAAATTGACGAGGTACTTCAGACAATACTGGACAAGGCAATTGAAATCATACCTAACGCTCAAAAAGGAAGTATTCTTATATACAATGGCAGCTATCTTGAATTCAGAGCTTCTCACGGCTATGATTCCGAAATGCTAAAAAATCTGAAATTCAGCCTTGAGGAACTATTCCAATATAATGCAAAAGACTTTTATGAGCCTTGCATAATAAACAATGCGGAAAGCTTCAATAAAGAGCATCTGAAAAGCGGTAAATTCGAAGTACTCCGGGATGGCGGGGGTTTTGAACTGAAATCCATATTAAGCTGTGCAATTCAGGTAGACAATGAGTTCTATGGCGTCATAAATCTTGATTGTGCAGAAGATAAATATACTTTCAGCAAAGAAGACAAGCCCCTGATAAAGCACCTGGCTACTCAGATAGGTATTGCCCTGAAGAATGCCAGGTTAATAGAAAAGATATTATATCTTTCAAGACATGATAGTTTGACAGGTATATACAACCGCTGCTACTTCGAGGAGCTTCTGATGCGTATCTGCCAGCAGCGTAAAGCCTCCGGCGCTGTATTCTCTCTGGCCATCCTTGATATAAACGATCTTAAGAAGGTCAACGACACATACGGACATGAAGCCGGAGACCTGATGCTTAAAACCTTTGCAAAAGGTGTGACGGAAAGCCTTCAAAAGGACGATATATTCGCACGCTATGGAGGAGACGAATTCGCAATAATTTTTACTGATAAGACAAAGGTTCAGGCAGAGGAAATTTTAAAAACAGTAAGTTTGCTGTTTACTGAAGTCCCAATTTTATACTGCGGGAAGAAAATTACAGATATAAGCTTCAGCTTCGGAATTACGGAATTTCCGGCAGAAACCACAGAGTTTGAGAAGCTAATCAAGCTTTCAGATACCAGAATGTATAAAAATAAGCGAGGCAGCAAAAGGCCTATCCGACAATGAACGGATAGGCCTTTTTATACCACTATTTCATCAACAGCTCGATTTCGGTATCACAGCTTGGGCAGACACCGATATACTTTCCATTGACATTGAACAGCTCAAAAGCTTCATTGCATTTGCTGCACTTTGCAACACACTTCTTCATATATATTAAAGTGCCTATATATTTGACATTGTTTCCCTTATACTTCTCAACAGTCTTGTCGTATGCCTTACTTTCATTCTTATCATAAAGCAATTCATTTCGAAGTGTTACAAACTTGATATTTTCTCCCTGGATAGATTTTCTTTTAGTCTCCAGTTCCTTTATCTCCTCAGCTATTTCAAAGATTCTGTCCTGGTTGTAATTTATCTTCTGGCTGAGTTCAGTCAATATATCTATATTCTTGTGATAATTGAAATATAATCGGAAAGCCTCCATGTAATTTTCCTGGTAATTGAAATCATTATGGCAGAATCTGCACTGATCAGCCTCAGGTATGTCAAACTTCTCAACATAAGTGTTCCCTAAGCTGTCGCAGTATGGACAAACAATAATATATATCATGTCAACATAGTTCTCTTTCTCCAGTTCAGAGAAAAGCTTCTCGTGCTCTTCGTTTGTGAGGTCCAACTGCTTTATTGCATTCTCATACAGCACATCGTTCTCTTCATAAGTTGCCAGAAGCTCGATGAACCTGTCGGCTTTTTCCTGTGGTATAACCTTTTGCTGTTTCAGATACTCTATAATATTCATTTTTCTCCCCCCCTATATATTTCGCGAAAAACATTTTACATTCTTAATTCAAATTTCGCGTAAATGTTTCCTTGATTGTTATTGAATTCGCACTTTGCCCAATGTGAATACTTTTGTGCGTTCAATATAATTTTAATTATTTATTCGATAAATAATTAAAATATCCTTTTAGTATGTCCTATTTTGTAAAAATAATTGTATGTATAAGTGAACGTAGTAAAGGAGATAGGCTATATTCAGCTATCTCCTTTGGTTTACTACAGTACCTTTTTGACATCATACAATGAGCTAAGCACCAGCCAGTTCTGGGGGAAGTAGCGTCCAATGGTCCAGTAGCTTGCACCGCCCAGATTATATTGGTTCAAAAGCCTCATCTTAGCTTCTATGCTTCGGGCATCGTCAAACCATACAACATGTTCCTTGCCCTGTGCATCAGTATAATTGAAGAAGGGTGCCTGAGATTTCTCATCATATTGGATTATCGCCCCTTCTCTTCTTGCCAGGTCAACTGCTCCGACATTTGACAGAGTCGTTGCTCTGCTCCCTGCCACATAGGGGATCACCCAATCATAGCCATAATTCGGTATACCCATGAAAATCTTCTGCCTCGGTATAGCTGACACCGCATAATTCAAGACCCTTCTTACCTCATTAATTGGTGCTACAGCCATAGGAGGTCCAAAGGTATAACCCCATTCATAAGTCATCAGTATAACATGATCGGTCAATGCCCCGTGTACAGGATAATCATGGGCTTCATACAACAGTCCCTGCTGGTCTGCTGCAATTTTAGGTGCCACCGCTGTAGTCAGTGAGTAACCCAAGGGTTTTAGTTGTCTGTTGAGCTTCCTCAAAAAATTATTGTAATCCTCTCTGTTTTCCGGGTATATATACTCAAAATCCACATCTAATCCTGAATAGTTTTTTGTTCTCATATTGTTTATAACATTAGCAATCAATGTATCCTGGATGCTTTCGCTGGTAAGTATCGTCCTTGCCAGGTCGCTGTCAAACCCACCGCCGGCTCGAAGATTTGTAATAACCATAAGCGGGGCAACCCTTGCTCCCCTGGCAGCTGCAATAAGCGGCTCATCATTGAGTGTACCTATGCTCCCGTCAGGTTTGACCTCATAACTGAAAATGCTTAAGTAAGTAAGGTAGGGCAACGTTTTTCTCAATACATCCATATTTATATTTGGAAATGTATATCCGTTTACTTCAATGGCACCCAGCTTGCCGGTACCCGATGGAATTGTCAGTACCATTCCAGGACTGATCATGGCAGGATTGGTGATTTGATTCGCTGCTTGTATGGCAGCAATAGTTGTCCCGTACATTCTTGCTATAGAATATAAAGACTCCCCTGCTTTTACAGTATGTTGTCTTGTCCCCTCCATAACAACAATCGTTTGACCGATAACCAAGCTGGCTGACACGTCAAGCTCATTGTCTGCCGTAATCTTTGAGACTGGAACTCCATAGCGCCTTGAAATTGAGTATAAGCTGTCTCCTGCTTTTACAACATGAATAATCAAAAGCCATACACCTCTCAAACAAATAATGAAACATAACATTCGATATAGTATATGTTCCATTATATCGTATTGTTACTAATTGTGAATGACTTTTAAGCTTTATATTATGCTCCTTTTGCGGAAAAACCCTTGAAAATGAGTGGAGTCACAATAGTGACCCAAAGAATCAAAATAAAATATCTAAGAAAATCAGAAATCAAAATCTCCGGCAACACACTCTTCAAAATCAGTCTTAAAACATATACCGCCATCAATCCAAAGACCACCTTCAAGACCTGCTTCGATAAGCTGGCTCTTACCTTGAATTTTATGAAGCGCGATTCTGTAAGGTAACCTATGAGTAGCCCTGTAAGAGCTCCTACCACTTTATAATAGCCGGGATCTTTAAATACGAACATACCTGTTAGTGCAAATCCAACCGTGATGACCAATATCCTGTTGTCCTTGCGCTTTCTTGAAGCCTCGTATATGAAGCTCCAGACGACAACCCATACCGTACCGATTATCATGCCTCCGAACACATCCAGAGGGGTATGTACCCCCAGATAGAGCCTGGATACTCCTACCATAAAAATCATTACTATACCTACAATATACAACCATCTTCGCTTGAATTGCAACATAAAAAAAGTCCAGAGAGTTGCTGTATTCTGGGTATGTCCACTTGGAAAAGAATACCCTTCTGCCGTATGGACTCTGAGGGACCTGATACCCGGCGCCCCTATAGGCCTTGGAAACTTAAGAAAGGCTTTGATCCCACAATTTACGGCAGCACCTGTCAGGGTTACAAAACCCAGCTTATAACCCAGCTCTTTGTCAATGCACCAGTAGATAACAGCTGTAACAAATATAAAAAAAATATCTTCCCCAACCAT
Organism: Clostridia bacterium BRH_c25; assembly: GCA_001515955.1. The sequence goes on from LOES01000084.1 coordinate 14,681, forward strand.
TGTAACCAATTGGAAAAATATGTCCAGAAAAGGATTCGAAAACGACTGAATAAACCTGATTAACTCCATAACCTCTCCCCCCCGTCAAACAATAAACACAACAATAATTATTACTGTTTCTCATATATAGATTCTACAATACAATTACCTGTCACAGCAAGCTTCTTCCTATATTTGGTGCTTATTTTCATATGATTGTACTATATGTTTCGCACTAAATCCATTACATAATAGTTCACAATAGTGCGAAACGTTTTCATTGATGTTATAAATCGCAGCTATTCCATGCAATCTTCTTTGCGCGATTTATATAGCTACACAAAAAAACCGGCATATGCCGGTTTTTATATTTCCCTCATAGAGCTATCATCACTATTTACCTATATCACTCTTACCTTCAACATTGAATTTATATTTTTCAGTTCTTCTACTGTATGCATCGGCAGGGTTATGTCAGTGTCAATTATCGTATAGGCCAGCTTGTCCTTGCTCTTATTGATCATATCGCATATATTGATATTTTCATTTGCCAGTACGGTAGTTATTTGTCCGACCATATTGGGTATGTTTAAATGTGCCAGAGTGATTCTGTTTTTAAATGCATTACCCAAATCACAGTATGGGAAGTTTATAGAATTCCTTATAGCACCACATTCCAGAAAGCTCCTGATTTGATTTGATGCCATTGAAGCACAGTTTTCCTCCGATTCAGGTGTTGATGCACCTATGTGAGGAAATGCAATTACATTATCCATTCCTAAAAGCTCCGCATCTGGGAAATCTGTAGCATATACCCCGACAATGCCTTCCTCAAGAGCTTTCTTAAGGTCAACGCTGTCAACAAGCTCTCCCCTTGAAAAATTAAGCAGTCTTACACCATTTTTCATAAGCTTGAATACTTCAGTGTTGATCATATTCCTGGTTTCTGGCATCAGCGGCACATGCAGAGTTATATAATCCGAGCTTTCCAACAACGCTTTCAGACTTTCCGCCTTTCTTACACTTCTTGATATTCCCCAGGCTGAATCTACCGAAATATAAGGGTCGTAGCCAAGAACCTCCATGCCCAGGGATTTAGCAGCATTTGCAACCATGACCCCAATTGCTCCCAAGCCTATTACGCCTAGCTTCTTGCCTTTGATTTCCGGGCCGGCAAATTTTGATTTGCTTTTCTCCACAAGTGTGTTTATTTCTTCTGATCTGCCTGACAATGATCTGCTCCAAAGAACACTATCAATAATTTTCCTGGAGGTCAGGAGCAATGCTGTTATCGTCAATTCCTTAACGGCATTTGCATTTGCACCGGGAGTGTTAAAAACCACAATCCCTTTTTCCGAGCATTTGCCGATTGGTATATTGTTAACTCCTGCACCAGCCCTTGCAACTGCCAGTAACGACTCCGGCAATTCCATCTCATGCATTGAAAAGCTTCTCAGTATTATTGCGTCAGGGCTGTCCACATCCTCGGCAATGGAATAACCTCTTCCTTTCAATGGCTCCAGGCCATTTGAAGATATTTTGTTCAGCAATTTGATATTGTACATTTTCGACTCTCCTCCTATCAATATTATATATAAATTATATATAGACAATATATTAACAAACAGATGTAATACTGTTTACGGAAAAATATATAATTTATATTTTATAATATATTAAGAGGTTTGTATACAGTATGTAATTAATCAGTGATTATTTTTTACTCCTTATAAAAAAAGTAAGTAACACGAAACGCACACCCGTAACCAACATGAAATCCTGCAGAGCCGGACCTCGTACCTCGCATCTCGTATCTCGTATCTATATCATATTCTTGTCTACATATACCGTAAGCTTCCCAAGGCAATTGACATAGTTGCCGAACTCATTGTCATACCAGCCGAATATCTTTGCGTGTGTGACCGGAAGATTGATATCCTGTGCAGTATCTATGCCATATTCCCTGAGAGTCTCCGCATGAAGAGGCAAAAACCCCGTTCTTGTATGAGTTTCATGCCCTTCAATAACCACCGCAGCCTGACATCCCATCAGATCAGAGGATACATTCTGCTCTTCACTGAATATCAGCAGCTCCTTCTGAGCACCGGAGGCTGCTTTTCTATATATGTCATTTATAAACTCCCTGTTTATTATCGGGTCCCCTGTTTCGCCGAGATCTGTACGGAATGTTATATTCAGAGATATAAGGGATACTGTACTGGTCGGCACCCTTACCGAGTCAGCCATGAACCCTACCCTTTTAATCTCAGGAAGTATCTCTTCCAAGGCAATAGCAGCACCTGTTGTTGTAGGAATAATATTGTTGAATACCGACCTGTTTCTCCTGAGATCCTTGGTTCCAGCTTCGGGAGCTGCATCAAGTATGTTCTGATTATTTGTTGCAGAGTGTACAGTGGACATTGATGCAGTTATTATCTTTGATGTTTCCTCTGTCTCCAGAAGCGGCTTTATCATATGAGCCAAGCCTGTTGTAGTACAGCTTGCCGCCGATAAAATATGATGCTTTGCAGGATCATAAGCAGCATGGTTCGCCCCGTATACAAACAAAGCACTGTCATCAGGCAGCTTATGGGAGGAATCCTTTATCTTAAAAGGAGCGCTTGCAATTACCTTCTCTGCTCCAGCCTCCAAATGGCCTCTGATACTTCCTCTCGGGTGATCGGAAGGCTGTGCCGGGTCCAAGAATACACCGGTGCAGTCAACAACCAGTCTGACTCCTTCTTTTGCCCAATCTATATTTTTAGGGTTTCTTTCTCTTTTCAGTACTTTTACAGTCATTCCATTCATTTCAAGAATGCATTCAGCTTCATCCAGCACCTTCACATCACAGGATTTGCCTGTGTAACCATACAAGAATCTATCAATGGAGCCATAGGTAGAATCCGTAGTCAGGTAATGAATAATGTCATCGACTTTTTTGCCCACTTCACGGCCGGCGTTTACTACTATTCCGTCAAAATGCCTGAGGCTGAGATGATTCCATAGGGTCAGTTTGCCGATCCGGCCTATACCGTTTATACCCAGCAGTCTTTTGCTCTGTAAAGGAACATTCATATAACCACTCCTCGAGTTGAATTTGAAATTAGATATTCTTTATTCTTATCCATATCAATTCTATCATATAGCACATTCCTTTTCAAAACTTCATATAATGCGTTACATTCCCTCTCGACTGCTTATTGTGATATATCATTGAATTAATGCTGCATACTATATGCTACTCATATTGTATTTCGTATACACCCTCATATACATTTCCAAGATTGCCATCTATAGATATCCTGTCTCCTGAGCTGAAGCTCACTCCGTTTATTATGCATCTTTTTTCCGCTTCATTAACCACCAGTCCCTTGCAGTTTACAACACAAACCTTGCCCAGGCTTCCGGCAGCAACTGCCGCATGGGAAGTAGCCCCTCCCTTTCCTGTAATAAGTCCGTCACATCTGAATATCATGGGTATATCATCAGGAACTGTATCCGGCCTTACCAGTATAAGTTTTTCGTCAGGATTATTTTTGATTGATTCCTTTAAGTCGTTCATGTCAAAGGTCAAAATTCCGGTCAATGCTCCCCCGCCGATTCCAATTCCCCGTCCTGTCAGCTTCATTTCATCCGGAGCCGGTATGAAGGTAGCATAAGTCTTTTGCTTTTTAAGCTTCTGGTTTCTGGTCTGTAAAATATATAAGTCATCAGGGTCATCAGATTCGAAGGTGAATTCTATTTCCTGATGCATGAAGCCATATATCTCAATAAGCTGTGTGGACAGATCCAATAAAGCATTATATATGCTGGGAAATGCAGACTGAAGGGATAAGCTGCAATCACTGTAAAACTCCCTCCGCTGGCTTTCGGAAATAGGAAGCGTGTGTACCAGTCCCGACACTATATCCTCCCCCTGACTGCACAAAGTAAAATCTCCGTACAGGTTTATACCTGCATTGTCGTTTATCGGACTGTTGGTAAATACTACTCCTGTTCCGGAGCAGGCGGATAAATTACCCAGGGCCATTTTTTGAACTATTACCGCCGTACCCCACTCATCAGCTATCTGAAGATGCTCCCTGTAGTACTTTGCTCTCTGGGAGGACCATGACTCAATAACGCTGAGTATGGCCTGCTTCAGCTGCTTGAAGGGGTCTTTTTCAATTATGATTCCGCTATCCTCCAGTACCTTTTTATAAGCATAGGCTATAGCCCTCATCTGTTCCGGAGTGAACTGTATTTTCTGTTCGACACCATGCTTTACCTTATGTTCAAGAATCACACCGTCAAATATATCCCTGTCAATTCCATAGGCCATACCCCAGCTCTGAATAAAACGCCTGTAGCAATCCCATGCGGTCCATCCATGGTCCGGCTTCCTGCTGAAGGTCTCTGCAATTTCGTCATTCATACCGACATTCAGAAATGTCCTCATAGCACCCGGCATTGAGATAGCCGTACCGGAACGCACCGAAAACAACAGAGGATTCTTGGGATTTCCATACTGCTGCCTGGTAATCTTCTCAACCTCCCATATATGATTTAATATGAACTGGTCCATTTCCTGCTCCATATACGGATGCCGCAATATAGTATTTTTATGCCTGAATATTTCTGTTGTGAGCACAAAACCCGGAGGTATGGGAAAGTCATAGGAAATCATCTTCTTCAGAAAATAAGCCTTTGCTCCAAGAAACACAGGATTATCCATTTCCACTGTTTCCTTGTACAGGAGACTTATAGCTAGGTCAGGGTCATAGGTCATCATATTATTGATAAAATCCCCGGAGTAATTGTCAATCATACTTCTTAAGGTGCTTATAATGTTTGTTATGAAATTGTCCAGGTCCTGCACAAGAAAAGCAGAGGATAGTATCTCTCTGAAGAATTTCTCTGATTCCATGTGATAGAGCTGCTTGTTATCCTGCTCCGACAAAGGTCCCTTATGAGAAAACAGCTGAGGTATCACCTTTTTTAACGGTAATTCATAAACATCCAGGAAGTACTCGCTTATTATCTGCCTGATATTCTGCGCCATGAACTGGAATATATTGATATACTGATCCAGCGAAAAGCTTGGGGAGGTAAGACTATACTTGAACATTTCAAAATTCGAATCAAACCCTTGATTGTATATTCCATCCAGCTCAAGTCCTTCCTTGAAAAGTCCCAGAATATCATACACATGCCTGAAGGTTCTTGCAGAAACATATTCCAGATTGACAGACTGAAGCAGCTCCAGCATCAGCTTTGATGCAGCCTTTTCAAGCCTGAACATCAGCCCCAGGGCTTCAAACTTAGGCTCAATGTACTGTCCGTACATTGAAGGTATTCCTATTGCTATATGCCGCTTATAATATATGTTTTCCAATGCCTCGCTTGCATTGGGATCTACAATTATCTTTTTCAGGTGGCTCATCAGCTTGTAGACCTGGCCAAGTGCCGCACCCATGTCGTTTCTCTCCAGATTCTCCTGCAGTCCTTCTATATCCTTGTTGCTGAAAAACCTATAGCTTTTTAGCATTGAAATTATATCTTCCGATTCCAGAGAGTATTTCTCCAATAGCAGCGAGTGAAGCTGCAATATATAATTCACTCTCTTTTTATCACGGCTGTTACCTGAGGGAATTAATGAAATAGCCTGTTCAAGCTCATCAACGTCCAATAACAGCAGCTGTTCCGGGGCGGCACCCTTTTTCGCACAAAGCTCCTTTATAATATCATGGACATGCACATACCACTCACTGCCGGTATCCAGCTGCCCAATTACATCCTCAGGCACAATTTTTTTAAGAGGCTCGACCTTTCCATCATACCAGTACTGCAATATCCTTCTTGTAAGCTCAATATGCGTATTGTTGCTCTCTGTATGTATCTGCTTCCTTAAAAAGTGGATCAGCCTGTCCTTTCTTCTGGACAACTCATCAACTGCAGTAGTTACTTCCCTCAGCTTGCCTTCTGCACCTATCTCCCTGAAGTATACGGGAAATATCCTGGCCAGCTGCTTCATCTGCTTGTAAACCGGTTCTATATCGGAATTCAGAAGCTTTGTTACATCCCTCTGGAAAAGATCAGTATCTGAGATGAATATACCACCCAGCTTCAAATTTACTATAAGTGCCGAAAGCAGGTCCCTCATTGCATCAGGGGAGTATTCCACAAGCTCAAGCCAGACCCTTATATTCTTGACATGATTGATGTCCACCTGCATCTGCCAGTCATTGTTAACGGCAAGCTCTCCGGGATATATGAATCCGAACCTTATAAGCCCGTTAATAAAGTATGATATTATCTTATTATCATGAGTATCGATAACCTCCCTGCCGAGAGTAAGTATGCAGTCCAATACAATACTTGCATGCTGTTCCTTCAGCTCCTCGAAAAGCGAGATTATATTTGCAAGGAAAGTCATCGTATCATTTTCATCCAGCTCTTTCAGAACATTTCTCAACAACCTGTTCATATCATAGAGGAGATGATTGTTAAGCTGTGTCATTCCAGGCAAATGAAGCAGGTAGAATATATAGTATATTTTTTCAAGGGAAGTGTCGAACTCTTCACTGAACCTGCGGAAATAATTGGATATATCATTGAAAAAAAG
>LOES01000085.1 GCA_001515955.1 Clostridia bacterium BRH_c25
CGACAGCTTCCTTGCAAGGTCCACCACCTTGTCTTTGGCTCTCTCACTGGTATAGGGATGGCTGTGGTAATATACACAGGACAGCTCCAAGCCTCTCTTGGCCATCATAAAACCTGCTACAGGGCTGTCAATACCTCCCGAAAGCAGCAGTATGCCTTTCCCCGCACTCTTATAAGGCATGCCCCCGATTCCTTCATATTCTTTGGTATATACATATACCTTGTCTCTTACCTCTACCTTTACTGTTACGTCCGGAGCATGCACATCCACTCTGATACCTTCAACCGACTTCAGTACATATCCTCCTGCCTCGCTGGATATTTCCATCGAGTTAAAAGGAAATCGCTTATCTGCTCTTTTACTCTCAATCTTGAAGGTTCTTACACCATTTATTGTTCTGATTTGCTCTGCTGCAGTCCTGCCAATAGCCTCAATATCCTTCTCTACAATTTCTGCAACTGTAACCCTGAGTATTCCAAAAACCTTCTGCAGCTCTTCTATCATTTCATCTGAATATGTGTGTATAAAAAACCTTCCTGATTCCTTATCAATCCTGTGTTCCTGTCCTATTCTCCTTCGTACCTCTCTCAGCAGACCCTCTTCAAATACTTTCCTGTTCAGACCTTTGAGAGTAATCTCACTGGAGTACTTTACCAGCAGACATTTCATCTTTTCAACCTCCTTAAAAAAGGCAGTATCTTTTTTAGAGCTTCGATAGTATAGTCAACCTCCTCCAGGGTGTTGTCATAAGAAAAGCTGAACCTGACCGCCCCTTCCACATCACATTTCTTCAGACCCAAGGCAGGAAGCACATAATTATTGTGCCCCTCTTGCTTTGATGAGCAGGCCGAGCCTGTGGAAACATAAATATTATAATCTTCCAATGCATGCAGCAGTACTTCTCCACGGATTCCCCCGAAGGAAACATTCAGTATGCTGTCTATATGCATATTGTCCAGGGGGCTGTTTATTACAGCAGCATCGATTTCCGACAGCCTCTCAATAAAATGCTTCTTTACAAGATATATCCTGTCTGCCTTTTTCTGCTTATCCTCAACAGCTGCACCGGCGGCCACACCGAAGCCGGATATCCCCGGAAGATTTTCCGTCCCCGACCTTATGCCGCTCTCCTGTCCGCCTCCATAAATAAGAGGTTTCAGCCTGAGCCCACTTTTTATGTATAGTGCTCCTACACCTTTAGGCCCATGGATTTTGTGAGCGCTTAGGGAAAGCATATCAACATCCGTCTGCTTCACATCCAGTTCCAGCTTTCCTGCTGACTGAACCGCATCAACATGAACACGGGCTTTTTTGCTGTTTGTTCTGACAAGCCTTACGATATCTGCTATAGGCTGGATTGATCCCACTTCGTTATTAACATGCATTATAGTTACAAGCCTTGTATTATCCTTTACGGCAGCCTCAAGCTGATCCAGCCTCACTAATCCCCTGCTGTCAACCTCAAGGTAAGTCACCTGGCAGCCTGCCGCCTCCATGCTCTCCAGCAGCCGTATAACACTTGGGTGCTCAATTTTTGAAGTAACGATATGCTCACCTTTCGCAACAGTGCCAAGGATTGCAGTATTGTTGGCCTCACTGCCCCCGGAGGTGAAGATGATCTCCTTTGGGAGGGCACCTATGAGTCTGCCTACTTTAGCTCTCGCCGTACTTGCTTTTTTTTCGGCCTCAATGCCAAGCCTATGGGCAGAGGAAGGATTGGCAAAAACCTTTTCCATGCAAAGAGCCACCTCATCAATTACTTGCCTATGAGGCTTTGTTGTAGCACTATTATCAAAATATACCAGTTCCATAGCTTTTTCCTTTTCTCTGAATCTATAATAAGCTTTTCATAGTATATCTTAATTATTCCCAAAATAAAATTTTACTCTCGCTAACAAAATAAATATGATATAATTATAAAAACTCAAAGGAGCTGGTTCAATTGAAATACATAGTGATACTTGGCGATGGCATGTCGGACTACCCTGTACCTGAGCTGGGCGGAAAGACACCGCTCCAATGTGCTGACACACCTGCAATCGACTATATGACCAAAAGAGGAATATTGGGAATGGCCAAAACCATCCCTGAGGGCATGCCCCCGGGAAGCGACACGGCAAACCTTGCTGTAATGGGCTATAATCCCCGTGAGTATTACAGCGGCAGATCTCCTTTCGAGGCTGCCAGTATGGGAATACATATGAACGATACCGACATAACCTTCAGATGTAACGTTGTCACACTTTCGGAGGATGAGCCTTATGATGAAAAGCTTCTGCTGGACCATAGTTCTGATGAAATTACCTCAGAGGAATCCAGCGAGCTTATAAAAACCATTAATGAACACTTCAGCAGTGCTTCAATAAAATTCTATCCGGGAGTAAGCTACAGGCACCTTATGGTATGGGATAAAGGCCCTTATGAATGGGACCTCACTCCTCCCCATGATATAATAGACAAAAAAGTCGGAGATTACCTGCCCAAAGGAACTCAAAGCGAAATTATAGAGCATATGATGCGGGAAAGCTTCGGGCTGTTATCCCGGCATCCCGTTAACAAAAGCAGGATAGCAAGAGGCCTGAAGCCCGCCAACTCCATCTGGATTTGGGGAGAGGGTAAAAAACCGGCACTTTCAAGCTTCTATGATAAATACAAGCTTAAGGGCTCAGTTATTTCAGCTGTGGATCTCATTAAAGGGATAGGCCTGTGTGCAGGTCTTGAATCGATTGATGTGGAAGGAGCTACAGGGAATATCCATACCAATTTCAAGGGCAAGGCCGCGGCAGCGCTGGAAGCCTTGAAAAGAGGCCGGGATTTTGTTTATATCCATGTTGAAGCTCCGGACGAATGCGGCCATAGATATGAAATTGAAAACAAGGTCAAGGCTATAGAGTTGATAGATAATCAGATAGTCCGGGTTCTAAAGGAAGAGTTGGAGAAGTCCGGTGAGGATTTTAAAATGATGATACTTCCCGACCATCCTACCCCGCTGTCTCTCAGAACTCATACCAGGGAGCCGGTACCCTTTGTAATATATCAGAGCAATAATGAAGCCGATAATGCTTCACAGGTTTATGATGAACCTGGTGCCAAAGCGACAGGCCTTTATTTTGATGAAGGCTACAAGCTTATGGATTATTTTATACTCAGCAAGTGAACTGGAGGTAGAGGTTATGGAAAAAATATTATATAAAAGCACTAGAGGCAAAGGCGGCCTTATAACTGCCTCCGAAGCTATACTCATGGGTATAGCTGAAGATGGAGGCCTCTTTGTTCCAAGCAGGATACCGAAGCTTGAGCTTTCTCTGGATGAGCTGATGGATATGGACTTCAAAAGCCTGGCTTACTACGTAATGAAGGATTATTTGCAGGATTTCAGCGAAACGGAAATTCGCGAATGTATTGATAACGCTTATGATGACAAATTTGACACTCCGGAAATAGCACCTGTTGTCAAGAAAGGTGATCTTTACTTCCTGGAGCTTTTCCACGGACCGACCCTGGCCTTTAAGGATATGGCATTGTCCATTCTGCCCTATCTTCTGAAATGTGCTGCCAAAAAACAGAAGCTGGAAAAGGAGATAATCATACTCACTGCGACCTCAGGAGACACAGGCAAAGCGGCTCTTGAAGGCTTTACCGGTGTCCCCGGCACAAGGATAATTGTATTCTTCCCTGAAAATGGGGTAAGCCAGATTCAGAAAAAGCAGATGGTAACTCAAACAGGTGATAATACACATGTGATAGGCATCAATGGAAACTTTGACGATGCACAGACCGGCGTGAAGCAGATGTTCACCGATAAGGAGCTGCTTTTGAGGATGGCCGGCAGAAACTGCATATTCTCTTCTGCCAACTCCATAAACATAGGCAGACTCATCCCACAAACAGTATATTATTTTTACGCATATCTGCAGCTTTGCAAAATGGGGGATATCAAAGCCGGTGAAGAAATCAACTTTACTGTCCCTACCGGAAATTTCGGCAATATACTGGCCGGCTTTTATGCTAAAAACATGGGACTCCCTGTCAAGAACCTTATATGTGCCTCAAATGAAAACAAGGTACTGTATGATTTCATGAATACAGGCGTATATAATAAAAGGCGTGATTTCATTACTACAATGTCACCCTCAATGGATATTCTTGTTTCCAGCAACCTCGAAAGGCTGCTGTTCTCACTTTGCGGTGAAGATGGCGAAAAGGTGAGTGAGTTAATGTCACAGTTATCCGGGGCCGGTGAGTATATGATAAATGACCGTATAAAAGAAAGATTAACGGGTTTTTATGGAGTATATGCATCTGAAACCGATACTGCTGAAGCCATAAGGGAAATGTATGAAAAATCAGGGTATGTTATTGATACTCACACGGCTGTAGCCTATGCAGCATATAAAAAATACAGAGAGCAGGACAATAATGACAATACACGGACTGTAATTGTTTCTACAGCCAGTCCATACAAATTTACAGTTGATGTAATGAAGTCCATAGACTCCAAATATTCCGGGCTGAATGATTTCGGGCTGATAAAGGAGATGAGCCTGCTTACAAAAACAGAGATTCCAAAGGGTATCAGAGACCTTGACAAAAAGCCTGTACTTCATAGTACTGTATGTGAAAAGCATGAAATGAAAGGTCAGATAGAAAAAATACTAGCTTTATAACTTCCACTTTACAAACATATGATTTTATTGTATCATATATACTGAGGAAGAATTTTTTTAGTATACCCTCGTGGGACGCAAAATGTCCACACGGGTTAGAATCTACTCATATGTTTTAATTATCAATCTCTTGAAAGGTGGAAGAGCTATGAACAATACTCATCATGCTAACAATGGGCAAGTATCCGCTTTTATAAAACTGCTTGCCGGGTGCCTGATACCGATTATTTCAATTCTTGTCTTCGTGGCTATAGGAGTAGAATACTACAGCATTGGCGGTTTTATCCCGTATCTGATGCTCCTCTTCTGTCCGATAGCATATTTGATGATGGAATACCCTAAAATGTCAAAGGAACGAATAATAGATAATATAAAAAAGAAGCTCAATCAATAAGATTGAGCTTCTTTTTTTACACTATCTCTTCGGCAGCTTAATTGTGAACTTTGTACCTTCTCCGATTTTGCTTTCCACGCTTATAGCTCCCCCATGGGCTTCCATTATAGCTTCTGCTATAGTCAGTCCGATGCCCGAGCCTCCTGTAAGCCTGCTTCTGGAAGCATCAGCCCGGTAGAATCTTTCGAATATGTGCAGCCGGTCTTCCTGTGATATGCCTATGCCTGTATCACTTATTGACAATACTGCATTATCTGCATTATCATCAATTATAAAACTGATATTCCCGCCTTCTCCCGTAAATTTGACCGCATTGGATATCAGATTTATAATCACCTGGCTTATTTTATCCCTGTCGGCAAAAACCTTTACAGTCTTATCCTCAAAAGCTACCTCAATGTTTTTATTCATGTACTCATTTTCAAAATTCACCAATATGCTCCTTATAAGCTCTGAAAGATCAAACTCCGACTTGTCCAGCATCATATTCTCGCTTTCAAACCTTGTAAGCTTTTCCAGATCCCCTACCATCCTGCCAAGACGGGTTATTTCCTCATGCACGCTTTTGAGCCTTTTTGAATCAGCTTCCCAAATACCATCTATCATTGCTTCTACATGGCTTTGCAGTGTAGCCAGAGGAGTCCTCAGCTCGTGGGCAACATCGGCTGTAAGTCTTTTTCTCAGCTTCTCCTGTTTTTCAAGGGTCTCTGCAAGATTGTTCACAGTACCTGTCAGTTGGGCTATCTCCTTGATATCCGATATTTCATTGCTTCTGCCATCATAGCGGCCTTCAGAAATCATTTCTGCCGTGTTTATTACCCTGGAAACCGGTGTGCTTATACTCTTAGCCATCATATACCCAAATATGAGTGATAGCACAAGAGATAGCAACCCTACTCCTATAAATACCTTATTTAAGGCATTTATAAATGCCAGATCTGTTTCGTTGAAGTAGAAAGGACCGTAGTACCCGATTGCTACCTTTCCCACTTCTTCAGTACCGCTGAGTACCGGATAGGTGGATTCTGTCAACTCCCCTTTCCAATTGGGGTATCTGCTGGACATATTAAGACCCATGTGCATAATCATCTGCTCACACATTCCGTTATTATACTGCGTCGCATCCCAGACTATCTTGTCTTCGGTGTCTGTGACGCTGATAATCATTCCATTTTCCAAGGCATTTATACCTATATCCTGAATGACCCCCCGGTTCCACCCATCACCTTTATTGTACTGTTGTCTTATAAGGCTTATGATACTTAAGTTTCTTTTTTCCTGGTTATTCTTTACATATTCCCTGAATTGGCTTTCCAGAGAAATATTGGCAATAATACTTATAAGCAGAATGCAAATCATAGCTATTACTATATAGGAAAGGGACAGTCTGTTTCGCAGACTATGCTTCATGCTTTATTCACCACCAAACTTATAGCCCACACCGTAGACGGTCAATATATACCTGGGTGTTTTTAAATTAGGCTCTATTTTTTGCCGGAGATTTTTCACATGGGTATCTATGGTCCTGTCATAGCCTTCATAGTCATCTCCCAATACGGAGAAAACAAGCTCATCACGGGTAAAAGCCTTCTGGGGATACTTCACAAGGGTCATCAAAATCTTGAATTCATTGGGAGTAAGGTTTATTATCTGCCCGGCTTTTTTTACCTCATGCTTAATGCTGTCGATTAACAGCTCCCCATCATTAAAGGACAGCACATTGGACAAGGGCATTATTTCATCCTCCGACCTCCTTAAAAGAGCTATGACCCTCGCCACCAATTGTCTGGGGCTGAAGGGTTTTGTGACATAGTCGTCTGCTCCTATTCCAAGACCGTTCAATATACTTTCCTCTTCCACCTTTGCAGTAAGCATGATTATAGGCACTCTTGATTTTTTTCTTATGCTTCTGCAAATATCTTCCCCGGACATATCCGGCAGCATCAGGTCAAGAACTATAAGCTTGGGATTGATGCTGGCGAATAGCTCTAGCGCTTCGTTTCCGCTGTATGCACAATAAACCTTGAAACCGCTCTTCTCAAGATATGATTTGACAACCTCTGCTATCTTTTCTTCATCGTCAACAATCAGAATCTTTATATTGCTTTCCATTACTGTATCTCCCCCAGTTACTTGTCCTCACTGCTCTTTGGCCTGTCCAGCTTACAGCAGTCAAGTCTCTCCTTGCCAAAGGACTTTTCACTCTCTTTTGCAAGATTTTTTAAAAACTTATCTATGGCTCTCTTAATTGATTTTAACATATTTACCTTCCCTTCTGAACAGGCGGAGCAGAACCCCGCCTCTGCAACAGTTAATTTTCTAACCACAGCATCCTCCGCTTCCAGCAGGAGGCACAAATGATTCTACGTCTTTCCTTATTGCTTCCATATCAATATTATTTACATCATCGACTACTTTTACATATCCGTTCAGCATCCCCATCCAGCACTGGAATGTAAAGTCTTCTGTAATATCCAGCGCCGGAGTCTCCAGCTCGCCCGCGGACAGATCAAGCTGTCCTCCGTAATCCGGGAATACAATTACATTGTTACAGGAATTCAGCTGTTCAGGGTTAAACTTTATCTTCGCTTTTACACCTTTCTGAAGTACTACTACTGCAGGAGAGTAACCATAATCGTTTACATTTATTGTAACCTCCTGTACCCCATCTTTTACTTCAGCAACCTTTATATCATCAGTAGGAATATTCCCATTAGCAAATTCGGTAGCCAATGCACTTCCTGAGCAGCAACTGCCTCCTGAGCTTGAAACCGCGCCGGAGTTTGCATCCCCGATATCTTCACTTGTGACCTGTGATAATTCATCCACAACCTTTATACTGCTTCCTATCATGCCCATCCAGCAGGAATAAGGAATTGTGCCTGCTTCTTCCGGCGTAAATTCTATTATGTTCTTACCCGGTTCAAGAGCTTTCTGTATATTGTATTTCGGTATTATTATTGCATTGTTGCACCCGTTTATATTTTGATTTTCAGCATTTATTATGAATTTTACCGGGATACCCTTTTGTACAATTATCGGCGCATAGCTGTTCGGCTTAAGGTCTATCGCTACAACCTGAACTCCGTTTTCCACCACTGCAACATTTCCTTTTACTGAACTGCCTCCGACAGATGCATTAACACCTGAAAGCACCAAGCCCCTGCTCATCATTATAAATCCAAGTGTCATAACAAGCACGGCACTTACCTTCATCAGCTTGCCCGTAAACTTTTTCCCGAGCATTGAGCTTATTGCTCCAAAACCAAACATCAAAGGCACCGTACCTATACTGAACAGGAACATGGACAGCGCTCCTGCGGCAATGCTTCCTGTGCCAAGGGCATATAGCTGCATTGCCTGCAGCGGCCCACAGGGCATAAGTCCGTTCAGCAGCCCCACATAGAAGGGACCATTTTTACCGTTATTATTATATATCTTATTTCCAAATATTTTGGGCATTCTTGGGTTCAGCTTCTTGAGCCATGGGAATATATTGAGCATATTGATTCCCATTATGACCATGAAAAGACCTGCGACTATTGCAACGATGCCTTTAGCACCACCGGAAAAGCTTACAACTGAGCCAATGCCGCCAACAATACCACCAATCACCGTATATGATACGACTCTTCCTGCATTGTATAAAAAGCTGGGTTTCAGATTTCCTGTTCTTGAGCTGTCAGAATGCTTATATGCAACGCATTGTGAAAGGTTAATTCCTCCGCACATAGCTATGCAGTGAAGCGATGTAAGAAGTCCGACTACAAATAAAATTCCGTAACCCATGGACTGGTTTACCTCGGGTATGAAGTTGAACCCGACGGTGTTTTTAATAATAACATACAAAGCCAATAATATGATTCCAATACCAACCAGCTGATTGATATCCTCTTTGGATTTGCCGGATTTGGATTTTTCTGCTTCATCAGTGCCGATATTTTTTTTATTCTCAAAAGCCTTGTATCCGGCCTTGTCAACTGCAGCTATTATATCCTGAAGCTTAATGACATCAGAGTCATAAGCAAAAAATGCTTTTGAACTTGAATACTCTACCTTTACCTCTGCAACGCCTTCCAGCTTTTTCAGTGTGTTTTCTATCCTGAGCTCGCAGCTGCTGCAGGTCATACCTTCGATCATCAGTTCTTTTTTTATCATATTCATATGTTCTATCCCCCCATATGCTGTATTCTAGAAAAGTAAACTATATTGTTAATTTTACTAAAACACTGTGAAGAAATTATGAAGGAAAAAACAGACATGCACAAAGCAGGTCTGTTATATCAACAAAATAATATACTGGAATTCTATCCGATTATACCCAAATGTTCCAAAAGAATTTTTAGTCCGATGCCTATCAATATGAGTCCACCTGCTATCTCGGCTTTCTTTTTGAACAAACCTCCGAACCTTTTCCCTATGTATACTCCGGCAAAGCATATTATAAAGGTTATAAGTCCAATCAATACTGCTAGCCAAAAAATTGAAACTCTCAGGAAAGCAAAGCTGACACCAACCGCAAGAGCATCAATGCTGGTAGCCACTGCAAGTACAAGGAGCCTGCCCATTCTCAATGGATTTTCATATGCAGTGTCCTGGGCGGATACAGCAACCTCACATATACCCTCTGCATTCTCGGCTTCTCCATTCTCTTTATCATAAGCCTCATGTATCATTTTACCCCCGATGAAGGCTAACAGACCAAAGGCGATCCAATGATCGATACTTACTATGTAATCCTTGAACTGCGATCCTGCAAGCCACCCGGCTAAAGGCATCAAAGCCTGAAACACTCCAAAATATAACCCGATTTTCAACGCATGACCCATTTTAAGATCTTTTATAATGATACCGTTTGACACCGATACTGCAAAGGCATCCATCGAAAGACCGACTGCAATTAGTATTAGTGATAGTATATCCATTGCCTCTCCTCCATTTGTACTTCTTTTATAATTGGCATACTCCGATTTATGTTGTGCAAACAAAAAAGAGACTATGTATAACGAAAACGCTATACATGAGTCTCATTATTTAAGGCAAGCCAGATGACCGTGTTTATTAACACAACAACTTTCTTATATTTCAAAGTGTTAATAACCCACTACGTTAATTTGTGCCTTGCATACCTTGAAAATAATCACTATACAAGACACAACCATCAGTATGTTGACATTGCCGCACAGATGTGCCAATTACTCCCTCATGTGGATATTTGCTTCTACAGATTATTATAGACAAGTCCCCGGTATTTTACAATAGCTAAATGTTTTGCATCAGACCTGCATAAACACATAAGAGAAATTGAACTCTATCTTTTGAAGAAATTACCCACCATCCCTTTAATAAACATATCAGCCCAATAATTGCCCACTGTTGCGCCGCTGCCTACTATTACTCTGCCGATAATCGAGGGTATCATGGTATTAAAATTATTAAATTGAAACCCTGATTTCGATAACTCCTCATATACTATTTTTGCAATCTGTTCTCTGGATAACCCCATGAAAGCATTTTGGGCGGAACTTTTTTCGTTTTCCATGTACAGCCCCCCTTTCAGTATCATAATACGAAAATTAATCAGGGAGTTGACAGGTTATTCTATAAATAATGAGCTTTTTATAACAATGCTGATTAATATTGTAACCAAACCTGTGTATGTACATAGTATGTAACTGAGAAGTGTAAACAACCTTAAGAGTGTAGGAGGTGAAAGTATGGCGCATAGGTTTGACAGAGGTCTTTACAGTGCTCCGAAAAGCATCCCTATTGAAGTCCCTTCCAAAAAACCTGAAAAAAACGATGAATTATTGATTCTCATTCTTCTTTTAATATTACTTGCTGCAAGTCCTTCTCTGGGGTTGGAAAGCCGCTATTTCTTTATAATCATAATGGCTGTAATAGGTCTCGGAGGTGTGGAGAAAGCATTTGGATTAAACAAGTAAGAGCTATGAAGAATACGCTTTCGGTAAGCACTTATGGCAAAAGCCTGGCCTTATAGGTCAGTTTTTTCTATTAATGACCCGGATTATACATTCTATAGGTAACCAAATCAGAAATACCACATAATATGGAGTAGGACATGTAATGGTTATCCCCTTATAATTGGAGAGGAGGTGAGACCATGCCTTTCGGTTATGGTTATGGATTTGGCTATCCAGGTTATGGATTTGGCTATCCAGGTTATGGATTTGGCTATCCAGGTTATGGTTATGGATATGGATTTGGATTAGGGTATCCATATTACCGGAGCTCTTTAGACTTATTGGCACTATCAGCGTTCTTCCTACTGGTCTAGTGCTTATTAACACATCAAATTTAACATCCTTCATAGTGTTAATAATGCACTTCCTTAATTTGTGCCTCGCATACCCTAGAAGAAAATTACTTTACGAGGCACTAGAGGTTTAAGTAAAGCAACTGAAGATATCTTCTTTAATCAAAGTAAACATGTTAAAGCAATCTAAATTCAGGTTGAAAGGAGGGTTAAACATGGCAAACGGTTATGGAGGAAGATATGATCCTTGTGCCCCACCTGCTTTTTGCAGACCAACAGCAGTATCACCTCTTGCTAAGATATGCGACGGCAACGGCTTCCTGCTTCTGCTCCTTCTGTTTATACTACTGGCAGCAGGTCCATCCTGGGGTATCGACAACAATTTCTTCTTCATCATCATACTTGCAATAATCGCCTTTGGCGGTTTTGGAAGAACCTTTGGCTTCGGTGGCATATAATAGATACTGTCCCCCTTCGCGTAAAGGACCTAACCATAAGGTTAGGTCCTTTAAACATTACTTTACCATGTCCTTTGGGTTCGGTGCCTTAACTACGAAAAACTCCAGCAGCTCTTCAGAATAGTTGTTCACATTCATCTTTGTATTAAAGGGTATGTTCAATATGCTTCCTTTTGTATATACCTTCGGCTCATCGTCATTAAGCTTTATTGTCATTTGCCCGCTTATGATTATCATATATACATTTGAATTTGAGTAATGCTCCGGCAGACCTGTATCTTTCATCAGAAGCATGTGGTTGATAACAACATTGTCATCATCGATTATTTTTTCGATAACCCTTTCGTTAAGCTCTTCCTCAACAATTGTAAAATCATATCTTTTCTCCAGCATTATTATACCTCCTATTTATTTATAAGTACTTTATAGCTTTTCGGGGACATACTTGGGCACAGGCAGCGCACTCAAGACATGAACCCTTTTGTATTTCCGCATAGGCTTCCTTGCCTTCAAACCTGACAGCATCAGCCGGACATACCTTTGCACATGCTCCGCAGCTTGTGCAAGCTTGCGTATCCACCTTCCAGTAGTGTTTTGCAAAGCTGCCGGTGATATTCATCAGTGTCCCATAAGGGCACAAATATCTATGCCATAGTGCAGGCACGAAAAACAGGCTGACAGTTACCCCTATGCCTGTGAGAACAGGCAGCACCGGAAGCTTCCTGCCCGTTTTTACAGTTAAAACAAAGGTTAGAATAAAAAGCGCCAATATGCCGTATCTCACCCAGGCCGGCTTTGCCCAATCAGGAACCTGACCTCCCTTTATTCCTCCTTTTTTCTTTATATAACCAACGCCATCAATCAAGGTATTTGTCGGGCATATAAATCCGCAGTAAAAGCGTCCGAACAGAGCAGCTGCAGCAACGCTTGCGGCAAATACAACCATCCATGCCTGTATTCTGCCTGTTGCGATTAATGCAATAAAGGCTATAAGAAAGGCTATTTGAATTATCCTCCTTATTTTTGCTGTCATTATTACACCTCCTTGCCATATTTACTTATTAATTACATTTTAATTCTATCTTTCTGGAAAGTCAGTGATTTATATCACAATGCAGGCGTCTATCCACAAAAAATCAAAAAGTCATACAGAACATGACAGTCCATGTATGACTTTAAAGGCTTATCCTTAATTTTCAGCTGCACTTTTCAATTCAATGATATATGCTTTTAATGCATTTAAATCTCCCTGGAGCTTCAGTATGGAACTGCCAATAAATGCTCCATCTCCACCAGCCGAAGCTACACGCCTGACATCTTCAGGGGTTGAAACCCCCACTCCGCAGTATATAGGCCTGTCAATACCTGCATTGTGCAAGTAACAAATGCATTTTTCCAAAGTTTCGTATTCATCCCTCCATACACTTTCCATCGGTTTTGACTGTAAGTATACAAAGCCATTGGAGGCTTTTGCCCTTTTCACCTCTTCCTCCGAAAGTTTAAAAGTGACATATTCTGAAACCTTTATACCGGCAGTCATAAGCTTGTTTTTCATATTATCATCCTTAGCTCCTACAAGGATCAGGTTGTCCAACTCATTGGAACTGCAGAACTGAGAAAAATTCACCAGGCCTATATCAAGTATGGTATGCTCGTACGCTAAAAGTATAAGCGGCATATCAGGACTAGACTTCTTCAACCGGAGTATTCCATCAAGATAAACCTCATAATCGGAACAGTTCTCAAGGGCCTTATTCATACGGGATGCAACTGCCTCATTATCCAGAAATGCATCATGTGTAGGAAGTCCTATCTCAATAATGTCACAGCCTGCCTCCATGTAAGCGTTGGCTACTTTCAGACTTTCCTCAATACTTGGATATCCATAGGCAAGATAACAAATAAGCTTTGTCAAGGTTTCACCAACTTTCCATCGTATGTGTTCCTGAACAATTCTACAAGCTCCGCCGTGGTTGGAATTCGCGGATTTGTCTTTGTACATCCGTCCGCCTTGGCAGTATCAGCCAGGTCCATCAGGTTCTCCATAAATTCTTCCTTGTTGTGAATTACTTCTTTTAGTGATGTTGGAATACCCAAGCTCCTCTCCAGTTCCTGTATTGCCTCCAAAATATCCGCCTTTCCCATCATTCCTGCAATTTCCCCATATCTTTCTGCCGCATAGGGCTCAACTGAATTATATGCGACTACATAAGGAAGGAGAATCCCATTGGCTAATCCGTGTGATATTCCAAATTTCCCTCCAATTACATGGGCCATGCTGTGGACAATTCCGAGAGACACATTGGTAAAAGCCATTCCTGCTATTGCGGAATAGTTTTGCATTTTTTCCCTGAATAAAAGGTTGCTCCCTTCATCATAAGCCAGCGGAAGGTACTTGAAAATGCCTGTAATTGCCTTTTCCGCCAAAGCATCTGAAATGTCATTAGCTCTTGTAGACACATATGCCTCCAGTGCATGAGTAAGTGCATCAATACCTGTTGCCGCGGTAATTGTTGGGGGCATTGATGCTGTTACCCCCGGTTCCAGCAGAGCTACATCAGGGAACATCTCCATGCTGCCTATTCCCACCTTTATACCCTTATGAGTATCGGAAATGACTATGGAACGGCTGACTTCACTGGCTGTACCGCTTGTGGAGGGTATACAGATAAGCTTCGCCTTATTTCGCAGAGCCGGTATAACATTAGGAGATGCAATTTCCTCCAGGGTCTTCAACTGCGGATGCTCATAGAAAACCCACATGGCTTTTGACGCATCCATTGCCGAACCGCCTCCAATACCTATAATCCAATCAGGTCCATAAGCAAGCATAGCATCCGCACCTTTTCGGACTGTCTCAAAGGAAGGATCGGGTTCTACCCCTCTAAATATCCGGCTTTCAATGCCTGCATCTTTCAAATTGTCTATAACCATCTGAAGATACCCGCTTTTTTCTATAGAGCCTCCGCTTATCACAATCATAGCCTTCTGGCCTTTGATAGTTTTAAGATAGTCCAGTGCACCCTCTCCAAATATTATATATTCTCCGGTAAGTTTCATCGGTCGCATCATATGCAATTAGCTTCCTTTCTATATGTTCAGTGATTTGATTAATTCGTATACTTTTTCGACATCGACAGGGTTTGTTGCCACATTTTTTTCTTTTAGGCTGGAACCAACTATGGCTCCATCTGCTATAATCATCTGCTCCTTAATGTTTGCAGGGTTTACACCACTTCCGACAATCACAGGGCAATTAACAGCCTGCTTCACCTTTTTTACTGCTTCAATCGGAGTCTCCCCACCGGTATGGGTACCGGTTACAATTACTGCATCGGCACCACAGCTTACCGCTGTCTTGGCAGATTCCTCAATGGAAACTGATGGCAACAGCATATGTGTATGCTTAACTTGTACGTCCGCAAAAATCATGATATTCTCAGCCATTATACGCTTGCGGTATTTGAGAGCATCAACACAGCAAGGCTGCAGTATACCCGCAAAGCATTCTACCGTATCGACAAACACAGCCAAACGCACAAAATCTGCTCCTGCCGCTTTCGCACAAGCCAACGCTGCCTCATAGTCGCAAAAAGCTGCATCTATACCTATCGGCAGGCCTGCTTGCTGCTTCACAACCCTTGCCACTGCCGCAAGTGCTGTCGACTGTTCAAGGTCCAGCTTTTTCGGATAGGGAGCATCCCCAAAATTCTCCACCATAAGGGCCGATACTCCCCCTTTTTTCAAAGCAGCCCCATCGTATAGTGCCTGGCTGTATACCCTTTCCATATCCCCGTCAAAAGCAGGGGTTCCGGGCAGTGCAAGTAAATGTACCATTCCAATGATAACCTTCTTGTTGTGGAACAGTCTTTCATATCTGCTCATAACTATACCCCCAGTTATTTCTGATTATTTTTCTTGTCAAACATAACAATGCCATCGAGAACTATCTTTATGAGGTCATCTTCCGCTTTAGCACGCTCGCTATCCTTAAGATAGTCTTTCAGATTTTCAAGTACGGTTGTCATAGTAACAACACAACCCCGAATTCCCATGAGGTTTGTAAGTGTAAGAACCGTGCCGGATTCCATATCAATCCCCGCAATATTGTATTTCTTTAAATCTGCAATTTTAGCCGTTATATCATTACCCATCTTTTTTGAGAGCTTTGATTCCTTCATTTCGCTGTAGAATCCGTCCATGCTGCAGATAAGACCGTTATTGTATTTTCTTTCATTTGAGGCTGAAGCCTCGTTCATGCATTGAAGCAGTTCAAAATCGCTGACTGCAGGATAAGACGCCTCTACGTATGTTTTGCTGGTAGACTCCATTCTCATTACTCCTGCAGGTATCAGCACTTCCCCAAGGTTTTCCTTGAGTCCCATAACTGTTCCCAGACGTACGGCTACCTCTATTCCACAGTCGTACATTTCCTCAAGTGCAATTGCTGCTGAGGGGCCGCCGATTCCCGTTGAGGAGACTGTAATCGCCACCCCTTTATAATTGCCTGTATAGGTGTTAAATTCTCTATTATAAGCAATTTCTTCAGAACTGTCCATAAAAGATACTATGCGCTTCACCCTGCCGGGGTCCCCTGAAAAAACTGCATATTTTGCTACACTATCCGGTGTAACCTTCAAATACTGTGTCATCATATCAAATCCTCCTCATAGTACTTTGTATATCTTTCTTTTATTCTTTCAATATCAGGCACATTCGTCAGGCACCCCGCCTTTTCAACAACAAATGATGATACTACAGCGCCCAGTCTTCCGCATTGCAGAACCGGTCTGCCGGTCAAATACCCATAAATAAAGCCTGCAATATAGGCATCTCCGGCTCCGGTAGTATCTACAACCCTTTCAGCCCTGGCAATAGGAACATTATGGTGTTCAAGCCTGCCTTTCACAAGAGCGTAGAGATCACTTCCTTCAGAACCTTTGGTGACTATAATTACCTTTGTTTTATCATGTCTGTGGAACAATTCCGTAATGTGCTCAAGCTTGAAGAAATCCTCCAGTGATTCCTGTTCAAAGGCATTCATGAAAATAACTTCCGAAGCTGCTATTACCTTTCTCAAAACTTCCGGCGGAAAGGCTTTAAAATCGCATTTCATTCCGAAAATGACCGGCACATTATACCTAAGACATGCCTCTGCAAACCGGATGTTATAATGAGGTTCCCCCACCATAATAAGTCCATACCGCGTATCTCTGATCAATTCTTCGTTAATATTCCTGTCGTATTTCCCATTCATAGCTCCCGGGTAAAAAAGCGTAACATGTTCTCCTTCTCCGGTAACAATAAGAGTTGATGAAGAAGTTATTTCATCCTCTACGGTCTGTACACCATCCAGGATCATATTCGGACCTTCCAGAAAGCCCCGGTAACCTGACAACTCAAAGTCGTGTCCTACTCTCATCATGGGTGCACAGATAAAGCCGAGGCTGCTTGCAATATATGCAATATTAACATTGCATCCCCCGAAGTAATCCGTACGGCTGTCACTGTTTTCAATAATAGAGGTACGGCCGACCCTCGGCTGGTCCTCTATCCGGATTATGCGGTCGATACTTGGGTAGCCTGCAGCCGCGATATCTATCCTTTTCATCATAGCTCACCGCCATCCAAAGAGTTGAATAGTTCATCCGTTTTCATTACAAGACCGAAATACTTGCGTATATCCGTAAGATGTACCTTGTTGACCAGCTCATCATTAGTAGCCACGCAATCCTCAACAACCACAACATTATAGTTAAGGTAATATGCATCATGAACCGTTGCACGAATGCAACAGTTTGTTTTTGTCCCCACAATAATTGTGTTTTTTATGTCATGCTCTCTGAGGATAAGGTCTAAGTCCGTTCCGAAAAAGGAGCTGTAGCGTCTCTTATACACCTTATAATCGGTAATCTCATTGAACCCCAGCTCCGGCATTATCTCGTCCCCTCCCGTGCCCTGCAAACAATGAGGCCGTACCGCCGTAAGCTCCTTATCGTATTTGTCCTTTCGATGTGAATCCACAATGAAGATTATCAGGACATCCTTTTTTCTGCATTTATTAATCACCTTTCTGATTCTTGGAAGGATATTCTGGTTTTGAGGATAGTATACCATGCCTTCCGGATGTGCAAAATCATACAACATATCTACAACCAACAGTGCAGTCCTCTTACTCATTGTATAACCCCCTTGAAGTACTGTTTTTGCGTTTTACGGCGCCAACAACACTTAGAATAACAATTATGAAGATGAATGGTATCATCTGTACAAAGGCACCAGGTATGTTGAAGCTCTGCAGTCTCATCTGGATTGCATCTGCAAAACCGAACAAAAAGCTAAATATGTATGAGCCTATTGGTGTACCCTTACCGCAGAAAATTGCCGCTAATGCAATAAATCCTCGTCCGTTTGTCATATTCTCAACAAACATACTAAGATTCTCCAATGAAAGATTAATGCCTGCCAAGGCTGAAAGCACCGCACTAATAAAAACTGCGGCATATTTATACGCATTTACTTTTATCCCAACTGCACGGGCAGCTTCTTCATTTTCACCAATTACACGAATATAAAGTCCAAAGCGTGTTTTGTACAGCACCAGCCACACAAGAACCAGAAGCACAAGGCTTGCATAGACCATCGGTGTTTGCTGGTTCAGAATGGTGCCGACAAATGGTATTTTACCAAGCCATGGCATATCGACCGCTCCAAGTCCTACAATGTCAGGATCGGCAAAAACACCACGGCGCCCAAAAGCCATCTGCAGAATAAATGAGGTTAAGCCTAATGCAAATATATTAACTGCCAGGCCGGTAATTATAAAATTCCCCTTTAAGCTAATACCAAAAAAACAGAACAGCAAGGCAAAGAAGGATGTGCCCACAATTGCAGCCAAGATAGCAACAGCAATGTTTCCTGTAAGGTAACTTGCAATTACTCCTGTAAAAGCAGCAATAAGCATCATACCTTCAAGGGCGATATTGAGGACGCCCACCCTATGGCTGAAAAGCCCTCCTAATGCCGCCAATGCAATCGGAGTCGCCATACGCAGAGTTCCATGTAATATTGTTTGAATATCCATGTACTACACCCCTTCCACCTTACCGGTTTTACCCAAACGTATTTTCTTCCAAAGCCCTAAGCGGCTAAACCCAAGTTCAACTGCAAGGAAAAAGATAATGAGACCTTGCAATATATTTATCAGGGATCTCGGTACCTCTACCATAAGCTCCATCGTACTTCCACCGTTTTTCAACAATCCGAAAAACAAGCCTGAAATTAATACTCCAAAGGGGCTATTCTTTCCTAGAAGTGCTATTGTCATTCCATCCCAGCCGTATCCCGGTGAGAACTGGCTTATAAAGCGATGGTGCACTCCTAGAACCTCTCCTGCTCCTGCAAGTCCCCCGATCATACCCGAAATCACCATTATGATTACTGTTTTCTTTGCAACATTCATCCCCGCAGCTTCAGCAAATTCCAAGTTTTGACCTATTGCCTCAATCTCATATCCCAGTTTCACTCTTCTCATGAGAATAAAAGTGAGCACCACAAAGAGAAGCGCCAGAAGGAAAGCTGCATTTAACTGTGATATCTTCGAGAACCTCGGTAAGAATGCACTGTGGGATATCAGCTCGGTAGCTGCAAATCCTGCTCCTTTTGCCTTAAATGTAAAACTGGAAAGATGGGTCGTAAAAAGTATGGCGACATAGTTAAGCATTATTGTTGATACCATTTCATTTACATTTAGATATCCCTTAAGTATTCCAGGTATAAGCGCATAAATTCCTCCAGCAGCCATTGCAGCTAAAACGCACAGCGTTACATGAAGTATTGGGTAAAGACCTTCAAAGGAAAACCCGACATACGCAGCAGCAAATGCCCCCATATACAGCTGTCCTTCAACACCCATATTGAAGATATTGGCTTTAAAAGAGATTGCTGTGGCCAGGCCCGTAAGAATAATTGGTGTGGCACTAAATAAAGTATTGAATATACTTCTCGTTCCGGCAAGCCCACCCTTGAGGAGAGCTCCATAAGCTTCAACAGGACTTTTGCCTGATACCACTATCAGGACTGCTCCAACCATGAAGGCCAGCATTACTGTGACTATAGGGGAAATAACAGCCTGTATCCATTTCCTAGTGGTAGTTTTCATCCTTGCACCTCCCCTTGGGATTCTCTGTAATTCCTGCCATAAGAAGCCCAAGCTTCTCTACTGTTGCTTGACTTCTAGGCATTTCACCCAGAATCCTTCCCCTATACATTACTGCAATCCTATCACTCAAGCTCATTATTTCCGATAACTCGGAGGAAATAAGAATGACCGCTTTTCCATTATCCCGGCAGCCGATAATTTGCTTATGAATGAATTCTATTGAACCAATATCAACACCACGTGTAGGCTGACACGCAATCAGTAAATCCGGATTCATTGACAATTCTCTGGCTATTATTACTTTCTGTGCATTCCCTCCGGATAAATTTCCTACATTCTTGTCCACACTGTCTGTTCTGATGTCAAAACACGCTATAGCTTTAACTGCATGGTCCTTAATCGCTTTCATATTTAAAAACTGTTTATCACAGTACGGTTCTCTTTCGTGATAACCGGCAATAATATTCCCGGCAATGGACATATTTTTGCACAAGCCATGCTTGTACCGATCTTCCGGTATTATTCCTATACCCTGTTGCCTGATGCCGGCAGGAGCTGAATTAGTAATGTCCTTGCACTTAAGCACGATTTTGCCCTCAGTCGAATACATCATTCCAGCCATAATCCGCACCAGTTCAGACTGTCCATTGCCTTCAACTCCGGCAATCCCTAATATTTCTCCGGCACACACCTTCAAGGATACATGGTCAAGCACCTTTACCCCACGGTTGTCCTGCGTACAAAGACCATTTACCTCGTAAACCATATCACCTGGATTGCTGCTGCCTTTCTCCACCTGAAGCAGCACTTCGCGCCCCACCATCATCCTCGCAAGTTCCTTTTCATCCACATCACAGGTGCGTACTCTGTCTACAACCTTGCCTTGGCGTATTACAGTGACCGAATCGGAGCACTTCTTAACTTCATTCAGTTTGTGTGTGATAATAATAATGGTCTTACCTTTTTTCTTCAGTTCAAACATATTCCTCATTAATTCGTCGCACTCCTGAGGTGTTAATACTGCAGTAGGCTCGTCAAGTATCAATATATCAACATCCCGGTTAAGCATTTTCAAAATTTCCACCCTCTGCTGCACCCCTATTGATACATCCCGGATCTTTGCAGCGGCATCTATATCAAACCCGTAATCCTTAATGAGCTTATTGACAGTTTCAAGCTGTTTCCTTCTATCTATAAAAAGGCTTCTAACCGGTTCGCATCCCAGCATAATATTCTCTACAACGGTTAATGAGGGAACCAGTTTAAAATGCTGGTGCACCATGCCTATTCCGAGTTGAATCGCTGTCTTGGGACTTTCAATTCTAACCCGTTTGCCCCTAATAAATAATTCACCATCTGTAGGCTGCAAAAGTCCAAAAAGCATATTCATTAAAGTACTCTTCCCTGCACCGTTTTCTCCTACTATGGCATGAATCTCCCCGGCTTCAACATGGAAATCAATATTATCGTTGGCTTTAAGACCTCCAAAACACTTGGTCAACTGTTTTGTTTCAATGATATTCATTGTTATCCTCCTGACAATATATTCCGTAAGTCTCCTTGCATGAATGAAAGATAATTATAAATAATTTTCCCGGCACGGATATGAAGCCTTTCCCGTACCGGGAAATATAAAGAGAAACTGATGAATATCTAGTTTTGTGTTATATCTGTAACCTTGATCTCCCCGTCAACAATGGCCTTCTTCAACTGTTCAACCTGGTCAAAATATTCCTTTGGAATCAGATCCTTCGTGTACTCCATTGGGCTGAGGCCTACTCCGTCTTCCTTAAGGCCCAAAATCATAGTATTGCTGTTCTTTATACTGCCATCCTTCAACTGCTTTGAAAGCTCAAACACAGCTACATCCACACGCTTCATCATACTTGTAAGTACATTGCCCGGTGCTATGTAATCCTGGTCGGAGTCAACACCGATTGCAAAACACCCCTTGTCCTTTGCTGCGTTTATAACGCCCTCACCGGTACCACCGGCTACCTGATATACTATATCAGCGCCTTGTTCCATCTGAACAAGTGCCATTTCCTTGCCCTTTGCCGGATCTCCAAAGGAATTCGCATACCCCGAAATCACTTTGGTATCCTTGTCTATGTACTTTGCACCTTCCTCAAATCCAACAAGGAACTTATCAATACCCGGTGACTGTATGCCTCCAATAAAGCCTAATACCTTCTCAGGGTTTGTTTCCTTTATATTTGCATCCTTAGTGACCAGGGCTGCAAGTGCGCCTGCAAGGTAAGAGCCCTCATGCTCCTTGAAAACAACGGAAGTTACATTAGGTTCATCAACCTCAATATTGAAGATTGCGAACCTTGTCTCAGGGAACTGTGGAGCAACCTTCTTCAATATGTCCGCATGTCCATATTCAAGAGTCATTACCAGATTGTACCCTGCTTGCGCAAGCTCAGTCAGATACTTTTCGCCTTCGGATACATCCTTTGGTTCAACTACTTTGACTTCAAGCCCCAGTTCTTTTTCAACCTTTTGCAGTCCGACATACCCGGAATCATTATATGACCTATCGCCTAAACCTCCCATACTGCAAACCATTGCCACCTTAAGTTTCTCCTCCTGGCTCTCTGTAGGTGTTGCCTGGGTCTGCTGGGTTTTTGAACATGCAGCAAGACTTGCAACCAGCAAAACCATACACATCAGTACAGCTGTCAACCTTAGTGTTTTTTTCATTTTTACCCCTCCCTAATAATATTGTTTATGTTCATTGCCTAAACCGTGTTAAAAGTGTGGACACCATTGTTATCTGACCTGATCTATGAAGAATTTTATTCTGTCTGTGCGGAAATAGGATTCAAAATACTCAACCGGGACTTCCTTTCCGTTTATTTTCCCGAATACAAGACCTGTAAAGAACAATACCGGGCTGCGTGGAGGTATTTCCATGTACGATGCAATTCTCTTGTCTGCAAGTACAGCTTCAATTGTACGATTAGCATGAATAATACTTATTCCGAAATCAGATTCAATAACCTTATATAGGGATTCCTTTGAGAAATCATGCATTTCCAATCCCGGCAGACGGCACAAGGGCAAGTAAGACCTCGTCAAGCTTAATGGCACATCATCCCCGCTGATTAAACGTTCCATCTGCAGTGCCCTTTCTTCTCCTCCGAGCTCAAGCAGCTTCAGTATATTTCTTTTAGGAACGGCTACCATGTTTTCAATCATCCTAATCTTGGGTATCAGGCCCTGGTTTCTTATTTCCTCAGTACAACTGGTCAGTTTTATAAGACCCTGGGTATAACGTTTTCTTTTAACAAATGTTCCCTTCCCCTGCACTTTATAAAGATAACCTTCATTCACAAGATCGTCCATCGCCTTTCTTACCGTAGTACGGCTCACTCCAAACAGATTTATCAATTCACGTTCAGAAGGAACCAACTGATCAGGCTTTACTTCGTCAGTATCAATCATTCTAATAAGTTCTTCCTTTACCTTGTAATAAAAGGGAAGAAGCTCTCTCTCCTCCACTCAAATCCCTCCAAGTTATTATTATATCATGTTATAGTGATATCATTACCAGTTATATTTCATTATAATACATGTCTATTTAATAATCAATGTATTTGATAAAAAAATAACCCCAAGGAGCAAACCATTGGAGTTACTATTGTTTCACTTATTGATATATTGACAAATTAGTAGCACTTAATTCTAAAACCCGGGCACACTTAAGTTACCCGGGTTTTGCCGTACTGTATTATTTACCGCTTTTAGCTGCTTCTTTTACTGCCGCTTGATGATTTTTGTCAACCTTATTCGTGCCGTGGGTTCTGCTGTTAAGGAAGTGAACATCTATTACTCCGCTCATTCCATTATTCTTTATCTTGTCAAGGTTTGCACCTTTGCCATAACCACCGCTTCTACTGCTTACTGTCTTGCTTGCAGGCGCACCGTCCACTCCTGCATGAGGCATAGCAGCGATTGATGCTGCAATTTTTCGGCCGCTTACCTCTATAACTACCGGCCTGCGAGTCCAGCTCCAGCCACCCCAAATTTCCTTTATCTTATTGGAATCTGCCGTTGTCTTCGCTTCACAGTCAGCATGGTTGCCGCCATATGTACGTACAATGTTGAAGGTCTTACCAGTTCTTACATCAGTAACCTTCGCTGTCATTCCAATCTTGAATACCTTGGATGCTCCGGACCACCAGTCCAGAAGCTCTACTTTTCCGGAGCTTGTCCCTGCTGCTCCGAAAAGCGCCTTTGTTGTATTTGCTCCTACCACTCCATCAACTGCAAGCTTGCTCGCAGCCTGGAACCTTTTCACTGCCGCTTCCGTCAAACTACCAAAGTAACCTGTTACTCCAGCTGTAAAGTATCCCTTTTTCTTTAGCTCAGTCTGAAGCTTCTTTACCCCTTCGCCTCTGCTGCCATTTTTTAACACATCAGCAAAGGTGACAGTGGTAGTAAAAAGCATCACAACTAGTAAAAATACAAACAGTTTTCCTACCTTCAACTATTGACTCTCCTTTCTGCTTACGAGGATAGTATGTTCAGGCAGAGAGTATGCCCTGGGTGGTTCCCCTTACGGACCGCCCTTTACCCCATGTATTGTCCCCCGCTCCCCTTTGGGATTCAGCTAACAGTACAGCTTGTCTCTATTTTAAGCAATTTTTTTTACCAATTCAATGGTAATATATTACAATATTATACCAGGAATGCTCCCAATGCCCCTGCAAACGTCGGCTCAGCAGCTGTTTCAGTCGGCTGTTTTAATGATATTTCAATCAACAAAGCCCAGAAGAAAATTAAAGATACAATTATACCGGCATGACTTCCAATAAGCTTCAATCCATTTGCAAAGGTTGTCACTCCGGGGGCAATCTGCTGTTCAACAGCTTCCAGCCTGGCAGCCTTTATTGTAAGAAAACCTGCTGAAATACTCAGCACGGATGCCAGTACGAGAAAATTATCTCCTCTGATTACATTTATAATAATTGAACTTACCAGCAGCAATCTGCCTGCCAGTGTTGCTTCCGCGGTACCGGCCCTTTCCTGTTGAACCGGTACTGATGTACTCTCAGTATTCACAGCAAACCACCTCCTTTGTATCATTATATTTTTATTTATGCAAACAAGTTCCCCCATTAATTCCTTGAAACGTATAAAACCCCCTCAGACACATGTCTGAGGGGGTTTTATACGTTTTTATATATTTTTCAGATTCATTACTCTTATGGAATTCAATACAGCTATAAGCGCAACACCCACATCTGCAAACACCGCTTCCCACATGGTTGCAATCCCCCCCGCACCGAGAAGCAGTACAATCCCTTTGACACTCATTGCGAATACAATATTCTGCAATACTATCCTTCTCGTCTTCCTGGCAATTCTTATCGCCGCAACTATCTTAGAGGGTTCAT
Organism: Clostridia bacterium BRH_c25; assembly: GCA_001515955.1. The sequence goes on from LOES01000085.1 coordinate 25,363, forward strand.
CCGTCATTATCACTATATCAGCAGCTTCAATAGCTGCATCAGAACCCAGTCCCCCCATTGCAATACCTATATCGGCTCTTGCCAGGACAGGTGCATCGTTTATACCATCTCCTACAAATGCAACCTTACCCCTGGATTTACTGCCCTTTTCTATGGCTTCCAGCATTTCAACCTTTTGATCCGGCAAAAGCTCTGAGTAAACCTCATCTATTCCCAGTTCAAGAGCTACCTTTTCGCCTGCTGCTCTGACATCCCCTGTAAGCATTACAGTTTTACTTATACCTGAATTTTTGAGAAGGCGAATTGCTCTTTCTGCATCCTCCTTTATCTCATCTGAAATGATAATATATCCTGCATATACTCCATCCAAAACAACATGTACAACCGTTCCTATCGTGTCGGCAGCCTCGTATGCAATCCCTTCCAGCTGCATCATTTTTGCATTCCCTGCAGTTATTTTTCTTCCTTCAGCCACCGCTTTGACTCCATAACCCGGAAGCTCGTTGTAATCTGAGACTTCATTACTATCCACTTCCCTGCCGTAAGCCTTCATTATAGATACCCCAATGGGATGGCTGGAGTAGCTTTCCGCATATGCCGCATATTTCAGCAGCTCCGCTTCACTTGTTTTTCCCAGTGCTTTTATCCCGGTTACCTTGAAGATTCCTTTTGTAAGTGTGCCGGTCTTGTCGAAGACAATTGTATCTATATGATTCAAAGCTTCAAGATAGTTGCTGCCCTTTATCAGCACCCCATTTCTGGAAGCACCTCCAATACCTCCAAAAAATCCCAAAGGTATGGATATTACCAAAGCGCACGGACATGAAACTACCAGAAAGATCAATGCCCTGTAAACCCAATCCGATAATGCTTCTCCCGGTATAAGTAACGGAGGAAAAAATGCAAGGGCCAGCGCAGAAAACACAACTATCGGAGTATAATATACTGCAAACCTGGTAATGAAGTTTTCTGTAGGTGATTTTTTACTGCTTGCATTCTGCACCATATCCAGGATCCTTGATACCGTCGATTCTCCAAACACCTTGGTTACTTCTGCTGTAATAACCCCATTCTTATTTATAAAACCTGCCAGTAGATCATCCCCCGGACCAACCTCCCTGGGCACAGACTCTCCGGTCAACGCTGAAGTATCTGCCATAGACCTGCCCTCTGTTACCCTACTGTCCAAGGGGACTTTTTCCCCGGGCTTTATAATTATTACAGCCCCCACTGCCACCTCTTCCGGTGACACTTGCACCAGTTGACCCCCTGAGAGGAGGTTAGCATAATCCGGCCTTATATCCATTAATGCTGTTATTGACTTTCTTGATCGATTTACCGCCATATTCTGGAACAGCTCTCCTACCTGATAAAAGAGCATTACTGCAACGCCTTCGGAATACTCCCCTATAGCAAAGGCACCAATAGTAGCAAGACTCATGAGGAAATTTTCATCGAATACCTGTCCTCTGGCAATATTTCTGATGGATTTGAGAAGCACTTCTCCTCCAATAATAAAATATGCCGTCAAATACATTGCCAATTCAACACCCGGAGAGAGCCTGGAAAATATCGCTGCGGCAAATAATGCCGCACCAAAACCTGTTCGGATCAGCTCTAGCTTTTGATCGTTCAAACCATCCTCTACATTCGATTTCATTCCTCCAGGCTTTTTTATTGTTATCTCCTTAAGCTTCACATGAGACTCAATATTTTCTATAATCTCCGGCACTTTTCTTAATATGCTTTCATAATCAGCCTTCTCATATATCTCAAGCCGCAATTTTTTTGTCACAAAATTTATTGAAGCATTTTTAATCCCGTCCAGGGACTTAATACCAAGCTCCATCTTGGCGGCACAGTTGGCTCAGCCAAGCCCGTCCAACACAAACTCCTTGATTATATGCTTTTCTTCTATTGAAAGCTTGTTTACTGCTTCCTCTCTCACATTAACACCCCCAAAAATGCTGCATTTTAACTATCTTTCATTGACATGCACCAAACCCTGATCGAATATCTGCTTTACATGATCATCATCCAAGGAATAATATACAGCCTTGCCATCCTTTCTGTACTTTACCAGCCTTGCCTGCTTAAGAACTCTAAGCTGGTGGGATATTGCGGACTGATTCATACATAACAGCGCTGCTATGTCACATACGCACATCTCCGATTCGAATAAAGCACATAATATCTTTATTCTTGTGGTATCACCAAAAACCTTGAACAATTCAGCGAGATCATACAGTGTCTCTTCCTCAGGCATGCTTTCCCTGACCTTGACCACAACTTCCTCATGAATATAAGAACAGCTGCAGCTCTCTATGTTTGTTCTATTCTCAATCATCTTATCCTCCATCACGTTTATATATGAACATATGCATATGTATTCATATGTTCTATTCCAATATTACTCCACAGCTTTAAAAAAGTCAACAAAAAACCGTATCGAAAAAATCAATACGGTAAAATAATTCAGATTTATCATAATATATAGCCATCCTTGGCATTGACCTCAAGGGTGCACTTACTCTTACTGCTTTCCTTTGCCAGCTCCAGAAGCCTTATGACATTTCTTGCATCAACAGGGCTCACAGCTGCAGTCCCCTTCAGACTTACCGCTTTATGTATATCCGCATAGTATTCTCTATAATCGCCAATCTCGCTTTCAACCTTTCCCGCTATATTCAAGCCATTAACTGTTGTGTTTATTGTTCCGTGAAGCTCTTCCGGCTCTTTCCCCCAAAGCACCCTGGTATGTGGTGTGCGGCCTGCTTCCAGATCGGCTGCCTGAATGTCCATACCATACTTTATGTAAGAACCCTTGTCCCCAAGCAGTATATACCTTGGAAGCTCTCCCCTTACCAGCATCCCGGCCTTCAGAGTTACTTTCAGCCCTTTGTAGCCCATTACTATTTCAAAGCAGTCATCCGCTTTTCCTTCAGGTCTCTGAATCCTTATATCCGCAAATATACTGTCCGGCAGCCCAAATAATACCAAAGCCTGGTCCACAAGATGTGAGCCAAGGTCATACAATATGCCGGATCCTGGAGCACATTCCTCTCTCCATGCATTTTCCTTTACACAGCTTCTGAAGCGGTCAAAGTGCATTTCACACTCTGCCAGATTACCCAGCAGCGTGCTTTCAATGACTCTCTTCACAGTCTTGAAATCGCTGTCCCATCTTCTGTTATGATATGCAGAAAGAATCCTGCCATACTTCTTTGATAATGCTATAAGGTTGTCTGCTTCCTTTGATGTTACTGTAAAAGGCTTTTCCACTACAACATGCTTCTCTGAAATTATCGCTTCCCTTGCAGTAGTAAAGTGGCTGATGTTTGGCGAAGCAACTATAACCAGATGTATGCTTTCATCCTTCATGGCCTCTCCCACCTCCGACACTACGGAGGTTTTGGGGTACAGCGCCTTTATAGTCTTGATACTATCCGGATTAGTGGTATATATCTTCGACAGATTGAACTCCGGCATACTGGCAATTAATGGTGCATGAAACACCCTACCCGATAATCCGAAGCCAATCAGTGCAGTATTTATTCTATTCTCCAATTCAAACCGCCTCCTTCTATATAGATTATCATTTAGCTTCTCCTGTTTCAATGGAGATTAGAAACATATGTGAAGTATATTTACTACGATCTGACTGCAAACTTAAGAGCAGCCATGTATACTCATATGTGGCTATACGTGGCTGCTCTAATGTTTCTGCTCCTCTTTAGCTTCACTCAGACTGATAACTGCAGACTTCAAGCCGATTTCCGTCAGGATCCCTAAACCAAAACCATTTCACTTCATATAGTTTGTCAATCTCACTTGCTTCTACTCCCTTATCCTTCAAAACTCGTAATGCTTCCTCCACATTATTTGTAAAAAAGTTGCAAGGTGCACTTGCAAAGGGCACAAAATCTCTATCCTGCGGTATCTGAGCCAGTGTTATCGGGAGTGTCCCTCCGTCTACACAGGCATATCCGCCCTCATCGTTTTTCCAAATAAGCCCAAGCTCCAGAGTCTGTGTATACCAATCGACCGCCTTTTCCAGATCTTTTACCGGTATAAAAAGCGTGTCAACCCGTAAGAAAGGGCTTGGCATAAAAATCATCTCCTTTCCCGAATTCACTATACGATTACACTATATAATATATGACACATAAAGTATGATGTGACTTATTATAATCCGCTTCAACAGTAACCAAAATAATATTATTACATACAATAAGAATAGGATGATAAACAACCTCTTCTGCGGAAGGAGGTGTGCTTATGGCGAGAGGTTTTAACCATGGATTGAATAGGGTACCTAACCCTGGCTGAGTGCCGGAAAAAGTGCCGGAAGATTTTTCGGGAATATTTTACTCAAAGTCAAAAAAGCAGCCGCCCCCTGACCCAATTCCTCCACCAGCGGAACCCGCCTTGTCTGCAGCTATTCCGTCTGCAGGGCAGCTTGGCGGGATGCTGAACGGTCTTGTCGGAAATGTATTTGAGAACAATAATTGGTGGCTATGGGCTGCTTTACTCATTATACTCTTAAATCCGGATCTGAGAAAAAAGCTTTTCGGAAAAGAAAAGGAGGCTGACTAAAATATTTGGTCAGCCTCTAAGTTTTGTTCACAAAGCACCCTTATTTGTCCTTGTAGCGAAGCTGTGCTTCACAATGCCTCTAATTCAATCCAAGGCCTTTTCTCTTGGATATAATATGTGCTTCGATATTATTTGCTGCCTCTACAGGGCCATCACCCAGTGCTATCTTCCCTCCAGTCAGTCCTTCCACATCTTCAGTCAGAAGCTTGACTAATCCCGGTGCTCCTGTAACAAAAGGAGTCGGGGATAAGTGGGTATAAGCACCATAAGCGACTGCAAACACACCGTCAATAGTAGCCTTCTGCTCCATCCACTCCGGTGCGGTAACTGCTATAGGAAGCTGTGGAATATCCACATCCAGGTGGTCTGCAAGAGCTGTTACCAGCATGGAAATCCTTCCTGTGTCAGTACAGGTTCCAAAGCTGAGTACAGGAGGTATCTTCAACATGCCGCACACTTCCTTGAGTCCGGCTCCTGCCATGTTGATCGCGTCCAGGTTGCAAAGCCCTGCAACCTCCAGGGCATGGTTCCCGCATCCCCCTGCTACAACAAGAATATCTCTTTTAATAAGCTCTTTTGTAAGATTGACTGTATTCCAGTCCTGAGGTCCATTTCGCAGGGTCGAGCAATTGGCTAGTGCAACAACTCCTTTAATTTTCCCGGCAGCTATCACATCCACCAATGGATCCAGCTTATTGCCAAGGGCACCCAATACCGCCTCAGTGGAAAAGCCTGCTATTGCTTTTGTCACATGCTTCGGTACCTTTGGGACCACCTT